>JANMOL010000609.1:0-5180 GCA_031369245.1 Hyphomicrobium sp.
TAGGGCAAGCTTGAGATTTCGATCAGCCAGCCCGATGGCCCAATGCGCCCGAACGACAGTTCGCAGTCGACCATAGCTTGCGCCTGTTCGAGAGATGCCATCGCCACGAGGTGCACAAGCGTGGCGCCGGGCGGTAGCGGCACGGCGCGGTCGCGTGCATACATAAAAAAAGATCCCGCGCGCACGAGAAACCCTGCAGCGCCAGTCTTGAGTTCGGACAGTTGAAGGGCGCCGCACGGTGCGTTTGGCTGTTGCTGATCGCGATGCCAATGCTCGATGTAGGGACTATCGCGCCCCTCTTCGATCAGCCGCCCGTCCTCAAACCACAAGCGCCCGGCATCGGCCGATGCCGACTTCGACCGAAAGTCAATCCGGCGTTGCCACTTGAAAAACTCTCCATCGTTGATGAGTTCGCCGGAAAAGCCCTCCTGGGTGGCAAGCCAAGTCACGTGTTCGCGTGTCAGGCCGTCTCGTTCCGTGACGCCTTCGAAGTCTGGCCGATGCGCTGGAACGCGAAGGTCGGCGTAAAGGCTCGGGCCCTGCAGCCAGGATACAGTTGTGGTGTCGTCGCGGTGCCCGTCAGGCCACACAATCAGCGAGCGCCGCCAAAGTCCTTGCAGATCGCCAATCGTCAGCATCGTCGCAGCGTCCACTTCCACAGTGCGAGGATGCGCCGCATCATTCCCTGGCTGATGCAGTGCTCACCCGTTGGGCTCAACCCGCGAGTAGGGTGATGCCAGCAACGGCACTGGCGCTGCCAGCAACGGCACTGGCGCTGCCAGCGATCCGTTTCACCCAAAGCGATTGACTGGCATCGAGCCTGTTCAAGGCGCGCCCGAGCGTGACCCCAGCGACATGCAGCAATGCCGTTGCAACGATGAAGCCCGCGGCGTAGGGGGCGAATAATGCGGCCTGCGCGCCCTCAGAGCCATGGGCGTGGCCATGAAAAATCGCAAAACCGGCGACCAGCGCCATGCCAGATGCTGTCGGCATCTTCAGGCCAAGTGCAATGGCCGCTCCCATCACGATTACGGAAAGCGCGATGCCCTGTTCGACCATCGGGATAGGCAAGCCTGCATAGCCGATGGCACCGCCCGCAAGCATCGCGGACACGAAAGCTGCAGGCAGCATCCACGTGGCGCGGCCGCCGAGCTGCACCGCATAGAGACCGACGGCGATCATGGCGAGTATGTGGTCCAGGCCGCTCAGGGGATGCAGGAAGCCGTTCGACAGGTCCGTCGCGCTGACATGCCCGGGATGGGCGTATGCGGCTGAAGCAAAAAGCGCCATAAACGGAACCGCCAGGGCGACGTGTCTCAAGATTTTCATCACAGCTATCCTTTTCACGATTTGACTTTGTTGCGGTGGCCGATGTGGCCGTTGGCGATCAGCGTGCCAAGCGTATCGAGGATGATGCGGCACGCCAGCTGGGCAGTGTTGTCGTTGACGTCATAAGGCGGCGAGACCTCCACGACCTCCATGCCGCAAAGGCCCTCGGCAGCGATCGTGTGGATCATTTCGAAGGCTTCGCGCGGCAACAGACCGCCGGGCTCGGGAGAGCCGGTTCCGGGTGCAAAGCCCGGATCAATGGAGTCGATGTCGAACGACAAATACACCGCCTTGCAGCCCTCCCACGCCATTTCAAGCGCGATTTCAGCAGCCTTTTTGGGGCCGTGGACTTGCACGTCGTTCATTGTCAGCACGCTGGTGCCGCGCCGTTTGGCGACCTCCGTTCCGGGCCGGTTGCCATACCAGCCACCGATGCCGATCTGCACCAGGTTCTTGGGGTGGCAGTTCGGTAAACCAACGTCGTGCATGTGACTGTGGTCGCGATGCGAGGTGTGCGAACCCTCATGCGTCGTCCAAAACCACGGCGTCGTGTGCATCCGCTCATCCATATCCTTTTCCTGGATATCGATATGCCGGTCGATGTGAATGATGCCGACGTTGCCGTCGATGTGGGGCGCGATACCACGGACGTTGGGGAAACCGAGACTGTGATCGCCGCCGCAAATGATCGGAAACACCCCGGAGGTATAGATGTGGGAAACGGCTTTGGTCACTTGATCGAAAGTTTTTTCGATATTGCCGGGGATGACGAAGATATCGCCGGCGTCGCATAGATCGAGCTCTTCATAGATATCGACGCCGCCGTCGAACCAATAGCCGTCATAGAGCGCTGAAATGCGCCGCACCGCCTGCGGACCAAAGCGGGTTCCTGGCCGGTAGGTCGTGGCAGAATCAAACGGCGCGCCAACAAAAGCCGCCTCAAAGTTTCCAATCTTGCGAATATCCTCGCAATAGGGAGCCTTCATGAAGGTATTGATGCCAGCGAACGCTGGCTGATGTCCGCGACTGAACAGCGAGATGTTGCGGTCGAGGACATACTCGGCCGCCTCAAGTCCGAGGTCGAGCGATCGCTTGGTCTCTTTGCCTTGCTCGTTTTGTGAGATGCGCGCCAAGTTCTCCATCGTCTTGGCGCCATGGGTGTCTTCCCGCCGCACGCCATGCGGGCGATGGCGGTGCACGTGCTCGCCGCCCGGCCCGTGTGAGTGGCCTCCGCCCTTTTTGCTGTCAGTCATACGAAGTCACCCTTCCTGTATCTGTCTTTGTGAGCCGGGAGAGCGCGGGCTTGTCATTCCGCGCCGAGCCGGCCGATCCATTTGTTGGAGCTGTATTTTTCAACGAAGCCATCTTTCGCCAATGTGGCAATGATCGACGGGTCGAGACCCGCGCTAGCATCGGTCTTCTTTTTTGAGACGCCGGCTCCGGCATAGACATCGTTGAACAGGTTCCACGTCGGCGCTGCATAGCCGGCCGCGCAGTCGGGACCGTTGAACAGCCCGCCCCAGCCCTTGGCATCCGCCGGAGCCTTTGGCGCATCATCCGGCAGGCTCTCACACAGGGCCTTGCCGCCTTCCAATCCAAACGCACCCATGTTCTGGTTGATGTTCAACATGATGGCTCCGTGCTGGTTGAGCCGCACGTCGGCTTCCGGCCAGCTCAGGCCCTTGGCGATGATGGCGTTGCCTTCCGCGGGATTTTCTTTCCACCAGTTCACAGCTTCAAACCACGCCCGGAAGAGTTCCTTGGCGACCGCCGGCTTTTCTTTCAGCCAGGCTTCATTGCACGCGATGGCATCCGAGATCAGGCCGCGTTCCCAGGTGCGATCGGTCAGGCTGGAGGTCAGAACCTTCGAGCCCTCCCGCTTCAGCGATTGGGCCGCGAACGGGTCATAGTTGACGTCAATATCGATGCCGCCGCTGGCAAAAGCTGCGGCACTTTCTTGCGGCAGCATGACGACGTGCTCAACGGCTTTCTGGTCCATGCCAGCCCGCTTCAGCGTCAGCAGCATCCACATGTGGTTGAGGAAGCCGAAATCCGCGCCATACTTCTTGCCTTTGAAATCGGCGACGGAATTGATGTCCTTGGTGACGATCATCTGGTCGAGCCCGTAGGACATGTTCGAGAACGCCACGACCTTGATTGGCAAGTCGCCAGACTTCGCCAACACCATGCTGTCGAGCGTATTGTTCATGCACTGGATTTGGCCCGAGGCAATCGCCGCGTTTTTCTCCGTGATCCCCTCGATGATCTTGATATCAAGGTCGATGTCTTTCGCGAGCTTTCTTTCTTTCATGATGTACCAAGGCGCGTAGGGCGAAAAGGAAATGATCGCCACGTTGACTTTTTCAGCGGCCTTTGCGCCAGAAGCGAATAGGGCCAGGGCGACGCCTCCAGCAACTGCGAGATTTTTAGATACGCGCCGTATCGACATAATAATGCCTCCCTAAAAAAATGCCTGAGACGTTGCCGTTAAGTGCCGTCGTTGCTGGAACCGCCTTGAATCTCTTCGCGCATCATTGCAAACAGCCTGTGCTCTAGATCAATGTAGCCGGGCAGCTGAATGAGTTCTTCCTTGCGCGGGTAGCGCTTGCCACCCTTGAACGCGACTGGAATATCGGCCTTGATGCGGCCCGGCTGGCGCGAGAAGAAGATGATCCTGTCTGCCAGATAAATCGCTTCGGCAATGTCATGCGTGATCGCGACCACGGTCTTTTTTTCGCGTTCGATCAGCTCAATCATGAGTTCCTGCATTTCCCACCGCACCTGGGCGTCGAGCGCCCCGAACGGCTCATCCATGAGCAGCACTTGCGGGTTTTGCGCGAGCGTGCGGGCCAGTGCCACGCGCTGCTTCATGCCGCCAGACAAACTGCGCGGATACGAGTCGATGAATTTTTCAAGATGGACGAGTTTGAGAAAACTCATGGCCCGTTCGCGCCGGACATTGGCAGCAATGCCCATAATCTTCATGCCGTACTCGACGTTTTGCAGCACGGTCAGCCACGGAAACGACGTGTACGCTTGAAAAATCATGCCGCGGTCTGGGCCTGGTCCGGCGACCGGCTTGCCGAACACTTCGAGCCGCCCGCGTGATGGGAACTCCAGCCCTGCAATAATCCGCAGCATCGTTGTCTTGCCGCACCCAGACGGCCCGACAAATGCGGTGATCTGGTTCTCCTCCAGTTCGAACGAAACATCGTCAAGCGCTTTGAATGCGCCGCCGAGATAATCCTTGCTGATGCGAAAGGCCTTGAGCGGAGGGGCCGCTGTAGCGGCGGCTGCGTCAGAGCGAGCTGTGCCCATGCCGGAGACGTAATGCACCTAAGTTCTCCGCTCGCTGTTCCACGGAAACAGCAGGCGCGACGCCACGCGGAACAAAATATCCGTGAGTACGCCCAGAATGCCGATCGTGAGGATGGCTGCCATGATGACATCAACGTTTAAGAACCGGCCGGCGCGCATCATGACCGCGCCGATGCCGTCTTGAGCGCCGACGATCTCGGCGATGACCAGATACGTCCAGGCAACGGCGATCATGTTACGCATCGAGTCGAAAATGGCGGGCAGGGCTGCTGGCACAACAACGCCCGCCACAACTTGGCGGCGGGATGCACCCATGGTGAGCGACGCTTCGACCAGTTCTTTGGGCACGGCGCTGGTGTTGTCGAGAATGAGCGAAATCAGGAAGAAGATCACGCCCAAGAACAACAACGCCATTTTGGCGAGGTCGGTCGGTCCAAACCAAACGAGCAGCAGCGGAATGAAGGAAGCAGCCGGCAGATAGCGCCAGCCTGACAGCGTCGGATTGAGCAGCGCGCGCATGTTGCCAAAGCAGC
>JANMOL010000332.1:0-2614 GCA_031369245.1 Hyphomicrobium sp.
GCCAAAGACATCTGGCGCGAGTGCGGTCAGCAGCAGGGCTGGGTGCAGGGAGCCGCGGCCGGCGCCTTCGAAGTCGATCGACGGGCGGTTCGATTGGGCCGCGATCAGTGACGTCAGGAGCACAGGAACGGCGATCACGAGCAACCCTGTGAGTGCTGCGGCGGCCAGGGGAGCGATGGCACGCTGGAGCATGACGGCCCGATCAGCCGCCTGCCACCAACTGGCCGCGACATAGGCAATCAAAAAATAAACCGACAGCAGCGCGACTTGATCGCGGCCCAAAACAAGACAGCCCGCGGCGAGGCCGGCTGCCACGCCATAGCCCACACTCGATCGCTGCAATGCGCGATCGAGACACAAGAGCGTCATCGGCAGGTATGCCAGGCTCATGACCTGGCCGACATGCTGGATGCGCCATGCCATGGCCGCGCCGAATGCAAAACTGAGCGCTGAGAGAAGTGCGGCGGCCGGATGCCAGCCCTGGTCGATCAGCCACTGCAGCATGGCGGCGGCACCCGCCAGCACCAGGCCATAGAGCGTAACGTCAGCGGCCCATGCTGTCGGGCTCGCATTAAACGCTGCCAGCAGCACATAGGGTGGCGCGAAGATCAGCGATTGCGGATCGGCGATTTGGGGGTGGCCCGAGAACACGTTGGGCGACCAGAACGGGCTCTCGCCGCGCGCAAAACTCGCCGCCATGAATTGCAACTGGGGCAGGAATTGCGCTTTCGCATCCCAGGGAATCGTGACCCGCCCGCAGAGCCATGGCCACGCCAGGGCGGCCCAGCCCGCGATCAGTGCCAGCAGGGCCGCAACGCTGCCGCCTTGTTCGTGCCCACCGAAGCGACTAAGACTTTCGCGCATCTGCAACATTCGTGGCGGGCACCCTGCTTGATGCCGGATGGCTCTATAGCACGGGCTCCCCGTCCGCGATGACACAAACGGTCACGTTCATGCCGGCCACACCCGTGGTGCTTCGCAACACGCTGACAGGCGATCCCGCGCGCGATCTGCTGCTGCCGTTGCGCGCGGCGGACGCCAGCCGGCCGTATGTCATCGCGCAATTGGGGCAATCGCTCGACGGCCGCATCGCGACGCCAACTGGCGCGTCACGCTGGATCAATCGCGAGTGTGCGCTTGATCATTTGCACACGTTACGCGCCAACGTCGATGCCGTCGTGGTCGGCATGGGCACGGTCGCTGCCGATGATCCATTTTTAACCGTCCGCCGGGTGACCGGCCGCCAGCCGGCGCGCGTGGTGATTGACCCGAGTGGCCGCCTGCATCACAGCGCACGCTGCATGGCGCGCGACGGGGTGCGCTGTCTCGTTGTGCGCTCACAGGATGGCGCTGTGACAGAGGGCTTAGACGGCGTTGAATCGATCATCGTGCCGCGCGATGGCCGCCTCATGGCACCGCACGATATCGTGGCAGCCCTGTTTGCGCTCGGCCTGAAGAAAATCTTGATCGAGGGTGGCGCGACAACGGTTTCGGCCTTTGTCGATGCTGGCGCCGTCGACCGGCTGCATGTTTTGGTCGCCCCCGTCATATTGGGGTCAGGCGTCACGGGTCTGTCATTGGCGCCGATCCGCGGGCTTGACGAGGCGCAGCGGCCGGTTACGCGTGTTCATGTGCTTGACGATGGCGATGTGCTGTTCGATTGTGACCTCAGAACAGACCGCACAGGATAACAACCATGGCCGAAGATCGCGTTTATGACATTCCGGTTTACGCGCCGGCCGCACGCAAGTTCCACTGGTGGGTGGCGCTGCTGATCCTGCTGCAGTTCCCCATTGCCTTTTACATGATCTACCGCAGCGAAGAGATGATGGGCGTCAACGATAAGGGCGAGCCGGTCAAGGGCGTCTGGGACGGCATCACCAACACGCTATTCAGTTCGCACAAAACAATCGGCCTGTTGATCTTTGTGATCGTGCTGTTGCGGCTCGGCTATCGTCTGGCTAATGGCGTGCCGCGGTCTGATCCGTCGGTGCCGGCGGCGCTGACGGGCGTCAGTCACTTGGTGCATTGGTCGATCTACGCGCTCCTGATCCTGATCCCGATCGGCGGCTACATCGGTATTTCCTACGGCCGGTATCTCGACGTGTTTGGCGTCACCCTGCCGGCAATCACCGACAAAGATGATAAGATGGCCGAGGTCGTGTTCGGGTATCACGGCTTAGCTGCAACGATATTGCTGACGCTGGTGTCTGTTCATATTGGCGCTGCGATCTATCACAAGTTCGTTCGCAAGGACCGGGTGGTTGAACGGATGCTGCCGAAGAAAAACCGGCTGGCCTGATTGCACTCATCGGAGACGCGTGATCACGGCGGCGCGCCAAAGGTGTCGGTATGACCAACGTCGGCGGCGGTTCGTGCGCATTTGATCCAGGCTTCGATGACTTTGGTATCGACCGTGCCGGTATCGGCAACCGCCATCGCCGTGCCGCGCGCCAGTTCTTCGATCAGCATCCGGTCGCCGCGCGATAGCCGCCACGGGCTATCGCCTTCCAGCACCGTATAGCCTTCAAGCCGCAGCTGATCGGCCAGCAGATCGGGGGCCATCGGTCCAGCCGCTGGTCCAAATCCAAGCGGCCGCTGTTGACGATGTGCA
>JANMOL010000061.1:0-1820 GCA_031369245.1 Hyphomicrobium sp.
CCGTCCTGTCACTGTTGCCGTCCCTGGGATAAAGCCCGGAAAGTTGCCCAGCATTGCTGCAGCATACTGAATACGGCTTTGCCTCACAATCTAGTTACAAAGCATTTATTTTCTGACAAGATGGACCGTAAGAGGCTGCTATGCCACGTTTGCGGCGCGAATTGAAAAACAGCGTAGACAGCGCCAGCGCATGAAGGGTCGGAAATGCACACAATTACCCGCAGACACTTCGGCGCTCTGGCCGCCGGCGCTGGCGCGCTCGGAACAGCAACGCTGTTCACACGGGCCGGACTTGCCGAAGGCCCGGCAAAAATCGTGATCGTTGGCGGCGGTCCGGGTGGCGCAACCGTTGCCAACCGTCTGAAGGCGGCCGATCCGGCGCTCGATGTCACCCTGGTCGAGCCGAAGGTCAGCTATACGACCTGCGTTTATTCCAACCTCTATCTTGGCGGGTTCCGCTCATTCCAGTCGATCACGCACGACTACGAGGGCATCAAGAAGCGCGGCATCAAGGTTGTGACCGACTTGGTTTCGGACATCGACACAGCGGCAAAAACTCTGACGCTTGCCAAGGCAAGCGCCACCCTCGCCTATGACCGGCTCGTTCTGGCACCCGGTATCGATATTAAGTTCGACACCATCGAGGGCTATTCCGAGACTTCCGCCGAAGCCATGCCGCATGCCTGGCAAGGCGGCCCGCAGACCTGGCTGCTGAAGCAAAAGCTGCTGGCGCTGACCGATGGCGGTCTGGTTGTCATGAGCGCGCCGCCAAACCCTTATCGCTGCCCGCCCGGACCCTACGAACGGGCCTGCATGATCGCGCATTTTCTGAAAACACGGAAACCGAAATCGAAGCTGATTATCTTCGACGCCAAGCAAATGATTTCAAAGCAGCCTGTTTTCGAAGAGGCTTTCGCGGACTATTACAAGGATACCGTTGAGTTCAATCTGACCAATGAAATTGACGACTACGCCGTCGTCCGGGTCGATGCGGCAACCGGCGAGGTGGTGACGAAAGCCGGCCGCTCGGAGCGCGCGGCGCTGGCCAATATCATCCCTGCCCAAAAGGCCGGCCTGATTGCGTTCAAGGCCGGTGTCGTGGACGGCGACTGGTGCCCGGTCAATCCGGCCAATTTTACCTCGACCAAAGTCAAAGATGTCTACGTCGTCGGCGATGCGGCGATTGCAGCCGACATGCCAAAGTCAGCGTTCTCAGCGGTCAGCCAGGCCGGCGTGGTTGCAGCCGACATCATCGCTGACCTTTCGAGTAAACCGCGAGCCGCCGGCAGCTATCGCAACACCTGCTGGTCGATGGTCGCGCCCGGCAATAGTGCAAAAATCGGCGCCGACTATGCGCCCGGACAGAAAGACGGCAAGGCGATCCTGGTCGCCAGCGGCAGCTTCGTGTCAAAGGCCGGTGAAAGCGCGGACCTTCGGCGCGAGACCTATCTCGAAAGCGCCGGATGGTACGATTCGCTCGTGACCGACCTCTTTGGCAAAGCCCCGCTGGCGGCAGATACACCCGATCCAAAGACGCCGTAGCCCGAGCCCATGGCAGCAGGCGCCGTTCATTTCCGGGCTTACGGCGAGGCCAATAATCGTGGTTAAATGCCGGTGTTCTCCCCCGGGAACGCGGCGCGCGAGCCATGCGATGGCCACCGTGCTCGCTACGTTAAGTTGACGTATACGTCAACTAAGGATACTCCGGGGCTGTCAGCAGGTTCGGTACAAACGTGCCGCGACCTGTTTTTGAGGAGGCTCGGCATGGCGACGCTGGTATTTTTGCTGCTGATCGCTGCAACGGTCATCGTGCTCGGGAT
>JANMOL010000070.1:0-6087 GCA_031369245.1 Hyphomicrobium sp.
CTGCGATCGGGCTGGTGCCCTCGCCGCCCTTGCCGAGGCTCTCGGCCCACAGCTGCACGAACCACGCAGCCAAGCGCGAAAGCCGGTCGGCGTACGGCATCATGACGAGCGTGCGGATGCCGCGCTCCTTGCTCAGCGCCACCGCCGTTGCAGCCCCAACAGCTGGCGCAAAGTCTGCCGCCGTCTTGGCGTTGAGCATCGCGTCGATGACCGCGCGCGCGCCAGCGCGAATGGCGGCAGCATCCAGCCCGCGCGCCATGGCCGGCATCAGACCGACATTCGTCAGGCACGAAAACCGCCCGCCGATGCCGGTGTGATGATCGAGCATCGGAATGCCAAACGACGCACACAGCGCCCGCAGACCGTTGGCTTTGTGACCTTGGGCCGGCTCGGTAATGGCGAGAAACATCTGCGGGATGCGCGCTTCGAGACCAGCGGCTTTGACAGCCGATAGCGCGGCGATCATCTGCGCCAGCGTCTCAGCCGTGCCACCCGATTTCGAGGTCACGATAAACCGGCTGGTTGCCAGATCGAGGCTTGCGAGACCGCCCTCCAGCGTGACCGGATCAAGGTTATCGTAAAAGCGCGTGCGTGGCCGTGTGCGCTGTTTTTCATCCGCGCCGCCGGGAATGTTCCAGCCCGCGAGTTGGGCCAGTGTCTGGCCGCCGAGGCTTGATCCGCCGGTGCCAAAAAATAAAATTGTCTTGGCGCCGATCGACAAAGCTTTGAGGGCAGCGGCGGCATCCGCGATGTCGGCCGTCTCGTCAACGATGCCCAGCAGCGGCAAGCGGTTGGCGGCATAGTCAGCCTTCAGCGCCTCAAGATGCGGCGCAACCTTTGCGAGCCAGGCCGCATGCATGGCGGGCGTCAGTCCGTGCGCACCAATCCGCCCGTCGAGACAGCCGTCGATCGACTGCCGGTATCCGGCCGCAGGCCCAGCATGTCTGACATCACCAGCCGCCATCTTCCGTCCCCAGACTAAACAGCGAAGACTAAACAGCGAAGACTAAACAGCGAAGACTAACCAGCCAACGCGACCCCGCGAAGCCTATCCCGCCACGGCGGCTGCGTCTTCGCGATCGCCCGTATGGCGTGAATACGCAGCCAGCACAACCGCTCTGGTTTCAGACAGCCCGGATTAATTGGACCTAGCCCTTGTTTGGCGCCGGCACCGCTGCAGCCGCAGGCGCCGCCGACTTGAGGCCGACCGGTTTGCCGACAACGGTCACAATCAGCCCGTCGGTGTTCAGCAGCCGCTTCGCCACCCGCTTGACGTCGTCCAAGGTGATGGCCTCGATCTGGCTGTTGCGGGTCTCGACGTAGTCGGTGCCAAAGCCTTCCTGCAACAGCCCGAGCAGCTGGGTCGCGATCTTCGAGTTGGTATCAAAGCGCAACGCGTAGGAGCCGGTCAGATAGTCCTTCGCGGATTGCAGATCGACCGCTGTTGGCCCCTGGTCAGCCATCTTCTTCAATTCGGCCCGGATGATGTCGAGGCTTTCGGCCATCGATTCATTCTTGGTCGCAACCCCGCCCGACAGGATGGAGGCGTGCTGGTAGGGTTGAATGTAGGTGTAGACCGAGTACGCCAGCCCGCGCTTCTCACGCACCTCTTCCATCAGCTTGGCCGAAAATCCGCCGCCGCCGAGAATGTGGTTGATGACGAACGCCGGCATGAAATCAGGATCCTTGCGCGCCATCGCGCCGAGCCCGAACACAGCCACCGATTGCGGCACAGCCATCTCGATGATCTTCTGTTTGCCGCCGTTGACCGGTTGTGTTTTGGCAACCGGCACCAGATCCGCCGTTGCCGGTAAGCCGCCAAACACATCATCGAGCAGACGGCCAAGCGTCGCTGCATCGATATCGCCGACCGCAACAACTTTCAGCGTGTTCTTGGCGAAGTTGCGCTTGTGAAAGGCCGCGAGATCGTCATGCGAAATCTTCGACACCGTTTCCTTGGTGCCATTCGATGGCCGGCCGTAGGCATGGCCCTCGAACGCCATGGCATACCACTCGCGCGCCGCAACCTTATCGGGATCCTTCTCGGAATACGCCAGATTGGCGAGCAGCTGCTGGCGAATGCGATCAATCGCATCTTTATCGAAACGCGGCTTCTGGACGACCAGCTTCAACAGATCGACAGCCTTGTCGCGATTGGCGGACAATGTCTCGAACGAGCCGTAGAACGCGTCCTTGCTATCGTCAAAGCTCATGCGCATGGAAATATCTTCCATCCGCTCCTGGAACTCTTGCGACGTCAGCTCGCCAGCGCCTTCATCCATCATCGCGGTCATGAAATTGGCAACGCCGTCCTTGCCAGCCGGGTCTTGGCTGTTGCCGCCGTCGAAGGCAAAGCGCAAGGCCATCAGCGACACGCCGCGTTCTTCAACCAGCCAGGCTTCGATGCCGCCAGGGCTTTTCACCGTTTGAATTTTCATGGCGCTCGCGGGGGTCAAAAATGCAATCACAGGCAGCAACGCCACGGCCGCAAGACTGCTGCGAGCGCGGACAAACAAGCGGGTGGCAGCCTTGCGGCTCGCAAATACTGATATCATGGCTGCTACCTCACCACGCTGGCAGGAACGGGTGCCGCCTCGGGCGCCCCGCTTTGTGCGACGCCGGATTTATCAGGCACCAGATAGCCCGTCACGGAGCGGCGCACATCGAGATAATCGGCTGCGGCTTTCTTGACGTTGTCGAGTGAGACCTTGGCAATCGCCGCCGGCCACGCTTCGATATCCGCGACCGTGCGTCCAACCGTCAGGTTCCAGCCGTAGCGCCGGGCCAGCGTCGCCTGATTGTCACTCTCATAAATGTAGTCGGAGATGTAGCCGCTCTTGGCGCGCTGCAGCTCGGCTTCCGTCACGCCGTTCTTTGCGACATCGGCAAACACCGCATCCACCGCCGCTTCGACCTTCTCAAGCGGCACGCCATCGGCCGCAACGGCATAAACCTGTATGGTGCCGCTATCTTAGCCGCTGCCCGAATAGTCGCCCGATGCGGTCGAGGCCAGCTTGCTCTCGACCACCAGCTTTTTATAAAGCCGGCTGGTCGAACCGGAGGCCGCGATTTTCATCATCAGGTCGATGGCTTCGGCTTCACCCGGCTTGGCTGTGACATAGCTCGGCGTCACGTAGGTCCGGTGGAACGAGAAATTGCCGGCCCGCGCGTCCTTCAATTCCATCCGGCGGGCAGCCAGCTGCGGCGGGTCTTGCGGACGCACGCGCTTGGCGCCGACATCGGGGTTGGTCGGGATCTTGCCATACGTCGCCTCGGCCATGGCCTTGACCTCGTCGGCTTCGACATCGCCCGAGACCACCAGAATGGCATTGTTTGGGGCATAATAGTGCTTGTAGAACGTCATCGCGTCGGCCCGCGAGAGCTTGGCCATTTCGTGATACCAGCCGATGACCGGCACGCCGTAGGGATGGTTCATGTACAGCGCCGCACTCATCTGCTCGTCGAGGATCGCGGACGGATTATTTTCAATGCGCGAGCGGCGCTCTTCTAAGATGACATCGCGCTCGGTCAAAACTTCCTTTTCATCGAGCCGCAGATTGACCATCCGGTCGGCTTCCATTTCCATCATCTTGGGCAAACGGTCTTTGGCGACGCGCTGGAAGTAGGCGGTCGCGTCGTGACCCGTGAACGCGTTATCCTGTCCGCCGAGGCGGCCGACAATTTTCGAGAACTCGCCGACCGGAATTTTTTCCGTCGACTTGAACATCAGATGCTCGAGGAAATGCGCAATGCCGGAGGTGCCGCGCACTTCGTCCGCCGCGCCGACCTTGTACCAGACCATGTGTGTAATGACCGGCGCGCGGCGATCGGGGATGACGACCACTTGCATACCGTTGCCGAGTTTGAATTCGCTGGCACGGGTGGCGGAGGCAGCGGCAAAGGCGGCGGTGTGCGATGCGAGCATGGAGAGTGCCACAATGAGGGTTGAAAAGCCGGGCCGGATGAAAGAGGGCATTGAGAGGGGTCCTTACGGTGTCCTTGAGGTATCCCTGGGGGGGCAGTCGTCTTTAAGCCGGTGCTCAGCCGCGTTGGCCCGTTCGGGTCGGACAACCCGCTGCTGGCGGAACCCGAGCCTCAATGATTTTGCAGGCGGCCGGGGTGCCAAGTACGCGTTGCTGAAGTCGCTGATTGAAATCGGATTTGGCGCCGTCAAAGTCAAATGACAAGGCGTTCATCTCAGCGCGGAGACGGCCCTGCGACACTCAATTTTCGTCAATGATCAGACAGCCATAGCATGCCGAGGCGATGCTTGCAGCCGGCCAGAAGCGCGCGATGAGCCGCGCCCGCTGATGGGCTAAACCGGGCTTACTCGGCCGCGTCGTCGGAGTTTCCGATGTTCTTGATCGCCGTCAGGACAGACCCGCGGCACGACCCCAACGGGCCTTCTGCCAAGTCGGCATTGTCGTCACCGCGTTGCTTGGCCTGCTCATAGTGCACTTTGCAGTATTCGGCCTGCTGGCGCTGCAATTCGGCTTGGCTGACCTGATTTTGCCGGTCAGGGTCCTGAATACCCGCAATCTCGGACTGTTCGGCTTTGCCACCCGTCCCAGGCGCTGGCAAGGCCTCGGCCGACGGCGGCACGACGAGAGGGGCGCGCGCGGCGAGCTTGGTCTCTTTCTTGACGCTGCCGGTGTTCAAGCCGACCGCATCGAAGATTTTGCCATTCAATTGAACGTCGTCGAATCCGCAGCCTGCGAGTGCCAAAACAGCCCCCGCAGCAACCGCGACCATCGCCATTTTATTGAGCGAATTCATAATCATCGACATCCCCCGGTCGCCCGGCTTTGCACGTCCCCAGATCGCGATTACGCCCGCTTTGCGGCGCCATTACGACTCAGACACGAGCGACTCATACAAGAGACCCGCGACGCCAGCAACGATCGCCACGTCGGCAATGTTAAAGACGTACCAGTAATACCCGAAAGCGTGCAGCGAGAAGAAGTCGGCGACCCCGCCAATGAGCAGCCGGTCGATGCCGTTGCCGAGCGCCCCGCCGATGATCAGGCCGAGGCTCCAGGCCAGCAGCCGGCCGGTGCCCGAACGCGCCAGCCAGATCCAGAGGGCAAGGCTGGCGATGACCGCGAACGCGGCTAGCATGTTTTGTCCGGCCTGGCTGTCTTGATCAAACAGCGAATAGCTGATGCCGGTGTTCTTGACGAACACCAGATCAAAAAACGGCGTGATCGTCACCCGGCCCTTGTTGGCGATGTCGTAGGGCCCAAGCATCCACCACTTGTGGGCCTGGTCGATCGCGACCGTCACCAGCGCGACCGCCAGCCCGAGCCCCGACCACCGCCCCCAAAGCAAACTCGGACTTTTGGTCTGAGCCATCAGCGAACCGCCGCTACGTTTTGCGCTTCGATTTCGCGCACGGCAGCAGCGTCGCGGGCCGACAGATCGGTATAAGCCGTGTCCGATCCGACATCGTGCGTGATCCGCCACGAACGCGCGCATTTGCGGCCCTCGGCCCGGCGCACGACGACGCCAACGCCCGGCTCGTTCGGCAGCGTGAACGCACCCGCCGGAAGCGCCGTGGCGCTCAGCTGCAGCGCTGAGGTGATGCACACTTCGGATAGGTCGACGCCGTCGAGCCCGGCCATCAGATCGGGGTCGGTCACATAGACCTCGGGCGCCGCTTCCAAAGACGAGCCGATCAGCTTGCTGGCGCGTGCGACTTCCAGTGCCCCCGTCACCACCGAACGGACCTCCTTCACGCGATCCCACTTGGCTGCGAGATTGTCATCGCGCAATCTGTGCGACAATTTCGGGAACGCCAGCAGATGCACGCTTTCGGTGCGATTTTCCTCGCTGACGGACCGGTACTGCATCCAAGCCTCTTCGGCCGTGAACGACAGGATCGGCGCCAGCCATTTAATCATCGTATCGCAAATGACGTCGATCACGGTCAGCGCCGCCTTGCGTTTTTCGCTCGAGGGCGCTTCGCAATAGAGCGCATCTTTGCGAATATCGAAATAGAACGCAGAGAGCTCGGTATTCATAAACTGCGACAAAAGACCGACAACCTTGCGGTAATCGTAATGCGCGTAGGCCTTGCGGATTTCGGGA
>JANMOL010000084.1:0-2927 GCA_031369245.1 Hyphomicrobium sp.
AATGCGCTGATGGTGACCCTGGCGCGCGAGGGCCGTCGCGTGGTGCGCTTGAAGTCGGGTGACCCGATGATCTTCGGCCGCGGTGGCGAAGAAATGGATGAACTCGACGCCGCTGGCATCGCCTACGAGGTCATCCCCGGCATTTCGACAGCGCAGGCCGCCGCCGCCCGGCTGCAGGTCTCGCTCACCCACCGTGACCACGCCAAGCGCCTGCAATTTGTCACCGGCCACTCGCGCGAGGGCCGTCTTCCCTCCAATCTCGACTGGCAGGCGCTGGCCGACCCGTGCGCCACCACCGCCGTCTACATGGCGCACCGCACGCTTGGAGAGCTGCGTGACCGGCTGGTCGCCGCCGGGCTGCCCGCCGTCACGCCGGCCTTCGCCATGATCGCGGTCAGCCGCGAGGACGAACGTATTATTCGCAGCTCCATTCAGGACTTACCCGCCGCTTTGACTGAGGCTGGCGTCACCAGCCCGTGCCTCGTGCTCATTGGTGAAGCCCTGCGGCCAGCGCTGGGCCGTCAGTCATAAGGACTCGCGGGCTGGCTGCCTGAGGCGCGAACCGGCCTGCCGAGTGCCTGTGCCGCGTCAAGGAAACAGTTGCACGCAACACCAGCGCCACAGTGCAGACGAAAAATGCGCCGCAATCAGGCAATTAGCTGAACTTCGGCTATGCTGACCCTGGCTTGGAAGTGGCCAGCCGATTGTCTATAACCCGGCGGGGACGCGCGGGCATTCGTCGTTCTGTCTTCGGGGCGGGCTCACAGGCGTCAGCAGGCGGCTTTCTGTTGGCTGACCGTTTGGTCGTTGGCGGCGGCGGAAAAGTTTGGGGAGCGACGTGCGTATGCGGTGCAATCCGTCCTATTGGCTGCTGGGGCTGGTGCCGATCGCCATGCTGAGCTGGGTTGCGGTCCAGTTTGAGCGCGATGGCATCGAGGCAGATCTCGGACGGCGCACCCAGGAAGTGCTGGCGCGTCAAGGCCTCGATTGGGCGGTGCCGATCTATTCCGGCCGCGACGGCATCCTCACCGGCAAGGCCCCCGATGAAAATGATCCCGCGCGCGGCCTGTCGTCGATGCGGGATATTTGGGGCGTGCGCATTGCCCAAGGCCGCACCGAATTGCTCGACGTCGTCGATAAGTTCAGCTGGTTAGCTACGCGCCGCACCGATGGCCGCGTACTGCTGACCGGATTTGTGCCGAATGAAGATGCGCGCAAGGCGTTGCTCAGCGTTGCCCGCAACGATTTTCCAAACGCCGATCTGACGGACGAGATGAAGCTGGCGCGTGGCGCACCCGATCGTGATGCCTGGCTGTCGGGCGCGACCTTCGGCTTGAAGCAGCTGGCGCAGCTCAAAAAGGGCTCAGCCGGGCTCGATGGCCTCGGGCTGACGGTGATCGGCGAAGCGGCAACGCCACCGGCCTATCGCAGCGTCAAGACGGCGCTCGCTGGCGGATTGCCCAACGGCGTGGCGCTGGCGCTTGAAAAAATCACGCCGCCGCTCATCAACCCGTTTACCTGGAGCGCCAAATCGGCCGGCAACCAGCTGACGGTGACCGGACATGTGCCCTCGGAGCCGGTCCGCGAAGCGCTGGCCAAGCACGCCAAGAAGGCTTTTCCAGCCGCAACCGTCAGCGACAAATCCGATATTGCCGATGGCGCGCCCGAGGCCTTCGTCACAGCCGTCACCGCCTCGCTCAGTCAACTCGCAGCACTCAAATCCGGCAGCGCGGACATCAAAGGCAAGGAAGTCATTTTTATTGGCGAAGCCGCCGACGAGGCCGCCGCCCAGACCATCCGCAAGGCTTTGAAAACCGACGTGCCGCAAAACTACAAAATCAGCGAGCAAATCAAATATCCAAAACCAGCGGCTCCTGCCGCGCCGGCCGGCTATGTGATGTCGATTGCGCATGATGCGTCACTGCTTGAGGTCGCGGGCTTTGTGCCCAGTGAAGCCGCACGATCGGCGTTGGTCGATGCGGTCAAGGCGCGTTTCCCGGGCCTGACGGTGACGGATAAATTGCAGATTCTGGCTGGCGCGCCCGACGGCTGGCAGCAGTGCATCGTCGCGGGCCTTGCAGCCTTGCCGCGCCTCAAGACCGGCAAATCGCTGCTGGCCGATCGCCGCCTCATCGTGACCGGTACCACCGATGACTACGGCGTTGCGCAATCGGTGCCGGGCGATATCAAGGCGGCGGCCGGCCAAACCTGCGAAACCGAAACCGATATCGCGTTCTCCGGCGAAGTCCGCACCAACCTCGTCTGGCGGGCCGCGCAAGAAACCAGCAACACGCTGCTGCTTGAAGGCGAAGTGCCCGACGACGCCTCGCGCTCGCGGCTGCTTGAGTCCGCCCAACGATTGTTCCCGAACGCGCGGCTCGTCGATCAGATGAAAATCGCAGCCAGCCCACCCGAGCCGTGGCTGTCGGTCGCGCTGCGCGGCCTGCAAGGTCTGGCCAAGCTGCGGCGCGGTGAAGCCGCACTCAAAGGCCGCGACTTGACGGTCCGCGGTATGGCGGAAAGCGAGCCAGTCGCAACCGACGTGCGCACCGCTCTCGCCCGTGACGTGCCGCAAGGCTTCAGCGCGAAGGACGTCATCGAAGTGATGGCGCCCGAGCAGCGCGAAGCTGGCCGCTGCGAAGACATGATGCGCGAGACGACCGAGAGGGGCATTTTGCAGTTTGACCGCGCCAAAGCCGATCTGACGGCGGACAGCACCCAGACGTTGCGCGATCTCGCCGAAATCGCCAACGCCTGCCCGGCCTTTAAAATCGAAATCGAGGGACACACCGATGCCGAGGGCACCGACGAGCGCAACCAGCGCCTGTCGGACCGGCGGGCGCGCGCTGTTGCTGAATTTTTGTCGCGTTCGGGTGTCGATGCGCGGCGCTTGACGACGGTCGGCTACGGTGCCTCGCGCCCGGTGG
>JANMOL010000087.1:0-2925 GCA_031369245.1 Hyphomicrobium sp.
CATCGTCGCTCCAGAACATCGCGACGATCTGCCGATGCTGGAACCGGTCTATCCGCTGACGGCCGGGCTTTCTGGAAAAATTCTGATCAAAGCCGCGCGCCAGGCGATCGAGCGCGTGCCGCCGCTGGATGAATGGCAAAACGCCGATTGGCTGAAGGCGCGGGGCTGGCCTGATATACATGCCGCGTTGCGCCGCATTCACCGGCCGGACGATGCCCAGGATGTATCGAATGGCGCCGCTCCGTGGCAGCGGCTGGCCTATGACGAACTGCTGGCGGGACAGCTGGCGCTCGGGCTCGTGCGCCAAAACGGCAAGGCGCAGCCCGGGCGCAGTGTCCAAGGCGATGGCCGCCTGCGCGCACGTATCACCGCGGCACTGCCGTTTGCGCTGACGGGCTCGCAGCGCATCGCATTGGCTGAGATCGCCGATGATCTGGCAGCCCCGCACCGGATGTTGCGCTTGCTGCAAGGCGATGTCGGATCGGGCAAGACGGTTGTGGCCCTGCTCGCCATGGCGATCGCCGTTGAAGCTGGTGCGCAGGCAGCCCTGATGGCGCCGACCGAAGTCCTGGCGCGCCAGCACCTCGAGACGATCGGGCCCTTGGCTGAAAAAGCCGGACTGACGGTCGCGCTGCTGACCGGCCGCGAGAAGGGCAAATCGCGCGATGCGCTGCTTGAGCGGCTGGCCACCGGCCAAATCCAGATCTTGATTGGCACGCACGCGCTGTTCCAATCGGATGTGGCGTTCCACGATTTAGCCTTCGCCGTCATTGACGAACAGCATCGCTTTGGCGTGCATCAGCGCTTGGCCCTGCAAGCCAAGGGCTCGAATGGCGGCACCAACGTGCTGGTGATGACCGCGACGCCCATTCCGCGCACGCTGCTGATGACGCATTACGGCGATCTCGACGTCTCAAAGCTGACGGAAAAGCCGGCTGGGCGAAAGCCGATCATCACCAAGAAGGTGCCTGTTGACGCCCTGGAACGCTTGATCGAGCGCATCCGCGCGCAGCTCGAAGACGGCGCACAGGTCTATTGGGTCTGCCCGCTGATCGAGAGTTCGGAGCTATCCGATCTCGCAGCGGCCGAAGAACGCCACGCCCATTTGCGCCAGACGTTTGGCGAGAGCGTCGGACTGCTGCACGGCGCACTGGCCGCGCGCGAGAAAGACGCAACGATGGCGGCGTTTGCGGCTGGCGACCTCAAAATCCTCGTGGCAACCACCGTCATTGAAGTCGGCGTCAACGTTCCCAACGCCAATATCATGGTCATCGAGCACGCCGAGCGCTTTGGCCTGGCGCAATTGCATCAGCTGCGCGGCCGGGTCGGGCGCGGCACGCGCGAGAGTTTTTGCATGCTGCTCTATAAGCAGCCGCTGGGCGAGACGGCCGAGCAGCGCTTGGCGATGATGGAAGATACCGAAGACGGCTTCTTGATCGCTGAAAAAGATCTCCAGCTGCGCGGCGGCGGCGAGATGCTGGGCGCGCGCCAAAGCGGCACGCCCGGGTTCCGCATCGCCGAAGTGCCGGGTTTCGAAATGCTGCTGGCGGCGGCTCGCGACGATGCCAAGCTGATCCTCGCAACCGATCCAGATCTTGCAACGGCGCGCGGGCAAGCGTTGCGCACGCTGCTCTATCTATTTGAATGTGATGAAGCCGTGCGGCTGTTCCGGGCAGCGTAAAAGATTATCCTGCGCCGCCGTCTTTGGCCATCATCGCTGACCCGCCGAGCTCTTTGAGGCGGCCGTTAACGTCCGGCATCACGAAGCCGCCTGACAGGATGATCTTGGCGGCTTCCTCGACCGACATCGACAGGAACGTCACGCTCTGGCGCGGCACGAAACAAATGAAGCCCGATGGCGGCACGATCCCGGTCGGCATGAAAACGGTCAGCAGATCGCCCTCACCGCCCGGCCGCACGTCGGAAATTTCGCCAGCCGTTTCACCGGTCACGAACACCAGCGACCACAAGCCCTTGGAGGGGAATTCGATCAGTCCGACTTTCTGAAAGTTTTGGCTCGGCCCGCTGGTCGAGATCACGCTCTCGAAGATCTGCTTGATCGCGCCGTAGACGTTGCGCACGATCGGCGTGCGCGACATCATCAATTCACCCGACGAAACGAGCGAGCGGCCGAGCAGGTTGGCGGCCAGCGCGCCGATTAAGGTCAGACCGACGAAGGCCACCAGCAGCCCAAGCCCCGGCAGCGGGAACGGCAGATAGGTGTCGGGATTGTAAATCGTCGGCAATAGCGGTTTGACCCACGCATCGATCCAGTGGATGACGCCCCACATGATGTAGAGCGTGATGGTGACGGGTCCAACGATCAGCAGGCCGGTCAGAAAGGCGTTGCGCAGACGGGCACCCAAGCGCCAGCGTCCACTGCGGCCGCCCCGGCCATCATCATGGGCGAGGCGCTTCAAGCCCTCGGTCAGTTGCGCGTCCGCAACCTCGGGCATCGCTGATCTCGATTTTGCCGAACGATCCGGCGGCGTTGGCGCAATCATCAGGCGGTATCAATCCAGGCGCCCGGAAAAGCCCTGGCGTGGCGCTAGTTTGTCACGACCAGACAATCGAAGCCACTGGTCCTGAGCGCATTGCAGACCCCGCGCGGCTCGTCAGCGTTGATATAGGACCCGACCCGGACGCGATAGAACGTGCCCATGGAGCCAATGACGGCCTCATCGACCAGCGGGGTACCGCTTTTCAGCTGCGTGCCGTACTTGGTCGCCAGCGTCTGCGCCAAAGATTCGGCTTCCGCACGCGAACGCACGGCCGCGATATGGAGTTTATATTTGCCAGCTTTGGCAGCAACCGGCTTGGCGCTGGCGGCGGCAGGAGCGGCTGCAGCAGCGATCTTCGCAGCGGCCGGTTTGGCATTTCCAGATGCCACCGAGGTTTGATCGCTCCAGCTCGATGTCGCGGCCG
>JANMOL010000092.1:0-1953 GCA_031369245.1 Hyphomicrobium sp.
GCCGCCATTCTTGTGCTGATTTTCTTTCCCGCGCACCTGTCGGCCGTGCTGGTGGCGATTGCAGCGTTTTTCTTAGCGTCGCTGATTTGCCACCGCGAACTCTATCTGCGCCGGCCCGACGCAAGCCGCCTGACGGAATTCTATATCTGGATGTCGCTCGGCGGCGTCATCGGCGGAATTTTCGCAGCCCTGATCGCGCCCAAGATTTTTGCCTCCGTCATTGAATTCAAGCTGCTGCTGCTGATTTCGCTGTTGTGCCGTCCGGGCGTCTTGCTTGGGCTCGACGCCAACGTCCGCGTCGTCCGCGTTGCCCTGACGGGTGCGGCGATGGCGGCGGCGTTTTTCACCTACAAGTGGCTGGTCGCTGCCGATGTCATCGCGACCGGCGGCGCGCCGCTGTATGGCCTGATCGCGGCGTCCCTGATCGGCGTCTATCTGACCCGCGCCTGGCCCGAGCATCGCGCCGTGCTGGTTCTGGCCATGATCGTCGGCCTGACGATCATGCCGGGCGAACATCGCACCATCTACATGGAACGCTCGTTCTTCGGCACGATGCGCGTTACAGAAACCGATAGCGGTGAACATCGCCTGATGCTGCATGGCACGACGGTGCACGGCGCCCAGCGCCTCAAGACGGCGAGTGGCGCGCCCGTCTCGGCCGCTGATCCAGCAACCTACTATCACCCGGGCAGCCCGATGGCGCGCGGCGTTGATCTGGCACGCGCGGCCGCAGCCTCAACCGGCAAACCGTTCTCCGTTGGCATTGTCGGTCTCGGCACCGGCGCGCTGGCCTGCACCGCTCAGCCAAGCGACACCTGGCGTTTCTATGAAATCGATCCGATGGTGGCGCGCATCGCGCGTGATGCGAACCTGTTCAACTTCCTGTCGCGCTGCCTGCCGCACAACGACATCGTATTTGGCGACGCGCGTCTGACGCTGCAGCACGAGCCCGATGCAAAATTCTCATACCTCGTCATCGACGCGTTTTCATCCGACGCCATCCCGGCCCACCTGCTGACGCGTGAAGCGATTGCCAGCTACCTCCAGAAACTGGCTCCTGGCGGTTTGATCGCCATGCACATCTCCAACCGCTTCCTGGATCTGGCGCCCGCCATCGCCGCTACGGTTGCAACCATCCCCGGCGTCAGCGCCGCGCACATCTATTCCGCGCCAGCGGCCGCTGAACCCGATGCCACGCCGTCGCGCGTGATCTTCCTGTCGCGTGATGCGGGCTTGATTGGCGGCATCGCCGGATGGCCCGATGCCAAACCGTTCCAAGCCGATGGCGCGGAGCCTTGGACCGATGACTATTCCGACGTGCTTTCAGCCCTGATCCGGCGCATGACTCACTAAAATTCGCACCAAAAGCGGCATTGGGCGCCATGGACATCGCGCCCGAGTCCCATTAGTTGCAGGGCAAAGCTTCTCGCACCCACGAGGCCTTGCCATGCTGCGCGCGTCCGTCATCGTTTTCCCGGGCTCCAACTGCGACCGCGACGTTAAAACCGCGATCGAGCGCGTCACGGGCTTTGCGCCGAAAATGATCTGGCACGGCGACGCCAGCGTGCCGTCATCCGACATCATCGTGCTGCCGGGCGGGTTTTCCTACGGCGACTATCTGCGCTGCGGGGCCATGGCGGCACACTCGCCGATCATGAAAGACGTGATTGCCAAGGCCAACGGCGGCACGCCGGTCATCGGCATTTGCAACGGTTTTCAGATCTTGTGTGAAAGCGGCTTACTGCCGGGCGCGCTGCTGCGCAATGCGTCGTTGCACTTCATTTGCCGCGACGTGTTCCTCAAAGTCGAGAACGACCAATCCTATTTCACTAAGTGCTATCGCGCTGGCGAAGTGATCAAAGTGCCGATCGCGCACGGCGAGGGCAACTACTTTGCCGATGACGCGACGCTCGACCGGCTCGAAGGCGACGGCCGCGTGGCGTTCCGCTACTG
>JANMOL010000095.1:0-2460 GCA_031369245.1 Hyphomicrobium sp.
AGGGTGAGGCCAGTTGTGTTGCCACGATCCGCTTCCACTACAAGCCTGAGCACTCTTACCCTTGTGGTGGCTGGCCGCCTCCGCGGCCATGACGCAGAATTTAAACCATGCATTGTACGAGTGTGGCTGACAAAAAAAACGCCGGGCTTTCACCCGGCGTTTTTGATTTTTTACGAACGAGAGCGGCGAACTCAGTCGTCTTTCTTGCGGCGCGGCACGCTCGGCACCGCGCCCGATGACTTGGGCTTATCGCTCTTGTCTTTCGGTCCGGAAATCGCCTTCTTGGCTGTGGCGTCAACCAGCACCGGCTGCGGGCCGTCATCCTCGTCGTCCTCGCTCGAGCGCTTCTTGCTCGGATCGGCCGGGATGTAGTCGAATGCCAAGGCCCGCTCGTCACCCTTGCCGGTGACCAGCACTTTGACGGTGCCGCCGTGCTCGAGCTTGCCAAACAGCAGTTCTTCGGCGAGCGGCTTCTTGATGTATTCCTGGATCACGCGGCCGAGCGGACGCGCGCCAAACTTTTCATCATAGCCCTTCTCGGCCAGCCAGCGTGTCGCCTCATCCGACAGCTCGATCGAGACGCCGCGATCGGCGAGTTGCGCTTCGAGCTGGAAGATGAACTTCTCAACCACCTTGCTGATGACCTCGGGCGACAGGCCCGAGAACGGCACAATGGCATCGAGACGGTTGCGGAACTCGGGCGTGAACATTTTGGTGACCGCTTCGGTGTCCTCACCTTCGCGCTTGGTCCGGTTGAAGCCCATCGCCGGCCGGGCCATGTCGGACGCGCCAGCGTTGGTCGTCATGATCAGCACGACGTTGCGGAAGTCGATCGACTTGCCGTTGTGGTCGGTCAGCTTGCCGTGGTCCATGACCTGCAACAGGATGTTGAACAGGTCAGGATGGGCCTTTTCGATTTCATCGAGCAGCAGCACGCTGTGGGGATGCTGATCGACGCCATCGGTCAACAATCCGCCCTGGTCAAAGCCGACATAACCCGGCGGCGCGCCGATCAGACGCGAGACGGTGTGCTTTTCCATGTACTCCGACATATCAAAGCGCAGCAGTTCGACGCCGAGCAGGTTGGCGAGCTGCTTGGCGACTTCGGTTTTGCCAACGCCGGTCGGGCCTGAGAACAGGTAGCAGCCGATCGGTTTTTCCGGCTCGCGCAATCCAGCGCGCGCCAGCTTGATCGCACTCGACAGCGCGTCGATGGCGAAGTCCTGGCCGAACACCAGACGCTTCAGGTCGCGTTTCAGATTGCCGATGACTTCGGCGTCGCTCTTGGTCACGGTCTTTGGCGGAATGCGGGCCATTGTCGCGACGGTCGCTTAGATATCCATTACGGGGATCTTATTGTTGCGCTTGTTTTCCGGCACCAGCATCTGCGAGGCGCCCGTTTCGTCGATCACGTCGATCGCTTTATCGGGCAGCTTGCGGTCATGGATATAACGCGCCGACAGTTCGACCGCGGCCTTAATGGCCTCGTTGGTGTACTTCAGCTTGTGATATTCCTCAAACACCGGCTTCAAGCCTTTGAGGATCTCGATCGCGTCATCGACCGTTGGCTCCTTGACGTCGATTTTCTGGAACCGGCGCACGAGCGCGCGATCCTTTTCGAAGTGCTGGCGGTATTCCTTGTATGTCGTCGAGCCGATGCAGCGCAGCAGGCCCGACTGCAAGGCGGGCTTCAACAGGTTCGAGGCGTCCATCGCCCCGCCCGAGGTCGCGCCCGCGCCGATGACGGTGTGGATTTCGTCGATGAACAAAATCGCACCGTCGTAGGCCTCGATTTCCTTCATGACGGCCTTCAAGCGCTCTTCGAAATCGCCGCGGTAGCGCGTGCCAGCCAGCAGTGAGCCCATATCGAGCGAGAAGATCGTAGAATCGTGCAGCACCTCGGGCACTTCGCCGCGAATGATCTTGCGGGCTAAACCCTCCGCGATGGCGGTTTTACCGACGCCGGGATCACCGACAAACAGCGGGTTATTTTTCTGGCGGCGGCACAGCACCTGGATGGTGCGCAGCACCTCCTGCTCGCGCCCGATCAGCGGGTCGATCTTGCCGTCGCGGGCTTTTTTGTTGAGGTTGACGCAATAAGTCGTCAGCGCGTCGCCGGGTTTTTTATCAGAGCTGTCCGTGGCTGCATCCTCATCTGTGCCGCGCACGGAACGGGGTTCCGACATGCCCGGCCGCTTGGCAATTCCGTGTGCAATATACTGGACGGCATCGAAGCGTGACATTTCCTGTTCCTGCAGGAAATAGGCAGCTTGGCTTTCGCGCTCGGAGAAAATTCCGACCAGCACGTTGGCGCCCGTCACTTCCTCGCGGCCCGAAGTCTGGACATGCACAATCGCGCGCTGCACGACGCGCTGGAAAGAATTCGTCGGCTGTGCATCGCGCGCCGCTTTAGAGACCAGCGGCGTCAGCTCGGTGTCGAGATACTCGACCAGGCGGCCG
>JANMOL010000143.1:0-6405 GCA_031369245.1 Hyphomicrobium sp.
GCCGGCCGTCAGTGCGCCCGCAAATGCAGCGGCAGCGAGCCCCGGGCTCGAGGCGCTGATGCGTGCAGCCGGTGAAGGCCTCAGCGGCGCGGCTGGCCCGCGTCCGGTTGAGAGCTGGAACCCGCCGCACTGCGGTGACATCGGCCTGAAAATCTGCGCCGACGGGACGTGGCTCTATCAGTCAAGCCCGATCGGGCGGATTGCGATCGTCAAACTGTTCGCCAGCATCTTGCGCAAAGATGCCGATGGCAAAACCTATCTCGTGACGCCCGCCGAGAAGATCGATGTCACGGTCGAGGACGCGCCATTTCTTGCAGTTGAGCTCGCGCTCTCCGGCGTGGCTGAGCAGCAAGCTTTGACCTTTCGCACCAATGTCGATGATGTGGTGGCCGTCGATGCCGCACACCCGATCCGTTTTCAGCCCCAAGCTCCCGATGGCGGGTTGAAACCGTACGTGCTGGTGCGCGGCCGGCTCGAAGCGCTGGTGACGCGCGCGGTCCATGCCGATCTGGTGGCGCTGGCCGTGCCGCGCGACGGCCACGGCTCGGCACTCGGCGTGTGGAGTAGCGGAGTTTGGTGGCAGTTGGCCTAAAGCGCACGTCCCTTACCGTCCGATCAAGTGCCGCATATAATCGCCCCAGCCGCCAGCTTTGCGGGCAGCGGACCCGGTTCTGTCGACGCCGATCAACAGCGACGCGACAACCAGATAGCCCTCGCTCTCCATAGCGAACACCGTGCCGCCGCCATCGCGCAGGCTGTCGTTAAATATCCCGTCGCTGGCGTTGGAGGTGTCGGCCACCGGCCGTGCCGAATAGGGCGCGCGCTCGCGATAGATTTTCGCGCTGACGTCATCGGGGAAATAGCACTGGCCGGTGACCAGCGTCGTGCGGTCGAGAAATACCTTGATATGGAGATGCGGCGTGCGGCCCGGATACCAGCCGGGATAAATCGTGCGGAATGTCACGCGGCCATCACTGCCGGTGATTTGCGTGCCGCGCAGATACGTCGCGCCTTTGGTGGAGACGTCGCGCCTATCTCCCTGGCCGCTGTAGCCCGAATAAATCCCGCGCGCATCGGCGTGCCAAATATCGACCCGCAGACCGCTGAGCGGTGCGCAGCCTTGCGCGTCGACAATTTGCAGCACGAGTTTGACGGGCGCGCCGGGTACGCCCTCGGCAATATCGCGGCGAACCTGATTGGGATCGAAATAATACGGGCCTTCCACGGCCTGCGGTTGCAGGACGCACAGGCCGGCTGGCTGTTCAGCGGCAGCTAACGGCGCGGCAGGCGCAACACCCTGATCCGCGCTGGCGGGTTGTGCCGCCAATGCCGCTGTTCCCAGTGCCGCTGTTGCAAGGCCGGCCGCTCCAAGTCCGGCTGTTCCAAGCGAAAGGCCGCGAACAGCGTCGCGCCGCGAGACTTGCTGCGTCATCATCCACGTCTTCAAAATCAAGGTCCTCAAAGGATCGCGTCGCGCACACCAAGCGATCGCACCGCGGTACTCAAACGGCGAACTCAGCCTTTTCCGCCGGGCACCGCACAGTCGAAACCCCGGACTAGTTCAACTTAAATTCTGCGCCGATCATCCGCAGTTCGGCTGGGCGGATCAGCGTCGCATGCGCGACCGTCACCTTATACAGCTTGCCATCGAGCTTCGCGGTCCAGAAATCGAGGAAGTGCTTCAGTTTTGGAAAACGCGGGGCGTTATCATAGTCCTGCCAGACGTAGCTTTGCAGCAGGGCTGGATAGTCGGGCAGCCGGTAGATGATTTCAGCGGTCGTCAGGCTGAAGCCTGCAAGCTGAGCGCGGAACCCGCTGTCCAGGGCCGGGCTGGTCCCGGCCATCCTGCGCGCCGTGTCGTCAGATACGTCGTCGGTCACTGGCAATCTCCCTTTGTGCGGTCGATGCGCGGCCACCCTAGCCAGCGGAGTGTTGGGTGAGAATCACGGCGTGTCCATTGCAAAAATGTGACGTGGTTGAGGTTTTGTGCATTGGCAGTGCTGCCGTGCGAGTGCTGCCTTTTGCCGGCCGATAGCCGGGCACCGCAAAAATAGCGTATGAGCGTTGCCATGCTGGAAACCGCGCTCAAAAGTTTTACGACCTTCTTTGCAACCATTGGTCCGGTCGAAGCCGCCGTGCTGTTTGCAACCCTGACGCCGAAGATGGCACGGGCCGCGCGCCGCCGGATTGCCGTGCGGGCAACCGTGATCGCAACCGCCATCCTCGGATTTTTCACGCTCCTCGGCGGGCCGATACTGAAGCAGTTGGGCGTTTCGATCGCAGCCCTGCAGACGGCCGGCGGCATCGTGCTGTTGCTGATCGCCATCGATATGATTTTTGCCCGGCCGGGCGGCTCCATCAAACTGACGCCGCCGGAAGGCGAAGAAGCCCAGCAGCGTGACGACGTTGCGGTATTTCCCTTAGCGACGCCGCTGCTGGCCGGGCCAGGAGCCATGAGTGCCGGTATTCTGCTCGCTGCCAACGCTCACGGCGTTCCCCTCGAACTCGCGATCGTCACGTCGGCGCTGCTGGCCGTGATGGTCATCACGTTCGGCTTGCTGGCGCTGGCGCACGAACTCAATCGCATGATGAGCCTGACAGCGCAGCGCGTGCTGATCCGGGTGTTTGGCATTTTATTGGCAGCCATCGCGGTCCAGGCCGTGTTCAACGGCATCGCCGCCTCAGGCTTGCTCGCCGCCACGTGACGCGGGATCGATCACGCATCGGCCGTGACGTCAAATTCCAACGCCCATTAACAGCTTGTTC
Source organism: Hyphomicrobium sp. (assembly GCA_031369245.1). Lineage (GTDB taxonomy): Bacteria > Pseudomonadota > Alphaproteobacteria > Rhizobiales > Hyphomicrobiaceae > Hyphomicrobium_B. Next base: position 2,767 of record JANMOL010000143.1, read on the forward strand.
ACGCCTGTCTGTTTCAATCCGGGACAGTTCGTTGTGTCCCGTCGCGTTGTGTAAAGGCGTAAAACTATGTGTGCGTGTGAAGCTGGGGAAACCCCAGCGGTATCGTCTCGTGCGGCATTCGCGCGAGCGGCGGCTTTGTCCGCTCTCCTGGCGCTGAGCGGATGTGCGTCGGCCCCCCAACAAGATTATTCAAGTGCAGCCGCCGACAGCGTGCGCCTGGCGCAAGCCGTCGACGTTGAAGCCGATGGCCTGCCAGCGCAGACACCGCCATCCGCGCGCATCCGCCAAACGCCGGATGATCCCAATGAGCCGTTCAGCCGCAATTACGGCGGCGCCAACCCATCGACGCAGGCGTTGCAAACGAGCCCCGTTGACAAGGCCCCGGAGCGCGCACCCGCACCGGTGATCCCGAGCGATCTGCCGCCGGCATTCCGCGAAAAACTCGTGACCGCGCTGGTCCAGGATGAATAACTATTCATGGCGCTGACACGGTCGGCGGCAATTTAAAATTTTTCCCCTCGGCAGACGGATGGCGCGACGGACAACCCGTTGACCATCCGTTGGTGGTTTGGAACGGCGGCTTGTTGCTGCCGGTTCGCGAACCCAGCGGCGCAAAACATTGGACGCGCCGGATGACAGGAGAAATAGAAATGCTCAAGTCGATCTTTGTTGCACTGGCCTTGGCCTCAGGCCTCGCCGTATCGAGTGCCGCCCTCAGCCCAGCGAGTGCGGTGCCACTTGCCAAGCCGCACATCACGGCTGGCACGAACGTCACGACTGTCAACCATCACCGCCGCCACGGCTACAATATGCAACGCCGTCATCACTTCTACGGCGGGCCGGTTGTCATCCACCGCTCCTACGGCAACAGCTGCCAATTGTTGAAGCGCCGCGCGCTCAACACCGGCAGCCGGTACTGGTGGCATCGCTACCAGCAGTGCCGCCGCTATCGCTAAGCCACAAGCTCAGCGTGCGATCTTGTTGAACGCTCGATGAGATTGAGTGGGGACGGGCAGGCGCTCGTCCCCATTTTTTGTGGCGCCGCTCAAGCGCCTGCGCGTATCGTCGCGCGGTCACTTTGATCCGGCAGTCTGCAAGCCCAGTCCATCATGACCGAAAATCCAGCCAGCGCCGTCGTCATCGAGCCCTATCGCACTGTCGCGAACCGCGAACACCTGATCGCCGGATTGGATGAGATATTTTTTGCAGCCAGTAATACCCAGTCGTTTGCGAATGATGATGCGCGGGCCGCGTTTCGGATGCGCTGGCTCGGGCGCTACCTCGACCACGATGCCCGCTGGGCCTACGTCGCGCGAGCGGCTTCGGGAGAGATCGCGGGCTATCTTGTCGGCAGCCTCGATGACCCCGCTGCGACACAAAGGTTTTCGGACGTCGCGACCATCGCACAATTCAAAGACGTGACGCGCTACTATCCAGCGCACCTGCATGTCAATCTGGCGGCTGAGTTCCGCGGCTATGGCCTTGGCGCGCGGCTGGTCGAACACTTTATGCGCGATGTCCAGGCTGCCGGCGCGCCGGGCGTCCACGTGGTGACCAGCCGCGGCGCGCGCAACGTTGCGTTCTACACCCGGCTGGGGTTTACCGAACGGGCTAATGCGGGTGAGGGAGCGCGCGAAGTCGTGTTGCTTGCGCGCGCGCTTGAATGATTGTCCACAGACGGCGCGCGGACGCCAATCTCGCCTTGCAGTTCACCGGCAGAGCGGAGATGGTCGCCGCCGATGACATTCCGCTTCGTCCATACCGCTGACTGGCAAATCGGCAAACCGTTTCGCAATTTTCCGTCCGATCTTGCCGGTGAGCTGGCAGCGGCGCGGTTTGCAAGTATTGCAAAAATCGCCGATATCGCGCGGGCACACGGCGCCGCCCACGTGCTCGTCGCGGGCGATTTGTTCGACAGCGAGACGCTGCCAAATTTGACAGTTCGCAAAGCCCTTGAGCGCCTCGCCACTGAGAATTCGATGACCTGGCTGCTGCTGCCCGGCAATCACGATCCAGCGCGGCTTGGCGGCATCTGGGATCGCATCCAGCGCCTCGGTGTGCCAGCCAACGTCGTGCCGCTGCTGACACCCGAGCCCTATGCGGTCAGCCCGGATGCCATCATTTTACCAGCGCCGCTGACATCCAAAAATCCTGGCAGCGATCCGACCGCCTGGATGGATGGCTGCGCGACCCCGGCGGGCGTGGCGCGCATGGGCTTGGCGCACGGCTCGATCCAGGGCTTTGGCAGCGACGGCGAAAGTGCGGTGCTGATTGCCCGCGATCGTGCGGCGACGGCCAACCTCACGTATCTGGCGCTCGGTGATTGGCACGGGCTCAAAAAAATTAGCGAGAGCACGTGGTACAGCGGAACGCCCGAACCCGACCGCTATCACGGCAACGAGCCGGGCTCGGTATTGGCTGTCACGATCGACGGCCCGCGTGCGGTTCACGTCGAACCCGTTGCCGCAGCGCATTTTCGCTGGGCCAAGGTGGACGCCACGCTGCACGCGTTCGCCGATCTTGAGGCAACGGGCCGCGAATAGATCGCCGGCCCGCACGAGCAGACGCGTCTTCTTGTGCGGTTATCGCTTTCAGGCAGTCTGTCGCTTGCCGAACATGGCCAGATCGAAGCCTGGCGCGAGGCCTTAGCGGCGCGCCTGGCCCATCTCGATCTCGACACAGGTGCGCTGGCCGCCCGGCCGGTGGCCTCCGATCTCGAAAGTCTCGGCGGCCATGGCCCGCTGGTCGAGGCCGCCCGTCAACTCGCAGGCCTTGCGGCCGATCCCGCGAACGCCGAACGCGCGGCGGCTGAACTGGCGCTGATCCGGCTTTATGGCTTTGCGGCTGAAGCAGCGCGCGAGGCCGCATCATGAAAATTCTGGCGCTGCGCATGGCAGCCTTCCGGCGGTTCGCAACGCCGGCCGCCGTCGAAGATATCGGCGATGGCGTCAACGTGCTCGCAGGCCCCAACGAGATGGGTAAGTCGACGGTATTCCACGCGCTCGAAGCCGCATTCGTCACGCGCCACAAGGTGACCGGCGCGCTGCTCGATCTGATGCGTCCGCACACCGGCGGCGAGCCGCTGGTCGAAGCCGATTTCGAGCAGGGCGGCGAGCGCTGGCGCATCCGCAAGCAATTCGGGCGCGGCAGTGCCGCCGTTCTCAGCCATCTGGCGAGCGGCCGCATTGAAGCGCGCAACGCTGACGCCGAGGAACGCGTGGCGGCCATGACCGGGCGCTCGGGCGATTTGCCGGGACGGCTCGGGCTGGTTTGGGTCCGCCAGCAGCGCTCGCTGGCAGCGCCCGATCCCGATCTGGGACGATTGCGCGGCGAAAAGAGCGCCTTGATCGACGCCATCGGACGCGAAGTTGAAGCAGCCGCCGGCGGCGAAACATTTGAGCGCGTGCAGCAGCGCGTCAGCGCGGCGCTCGATACGCTGTTGACGCCAACCCGCACCGCCTTGAAGAAAAACGGCGCGCTCGATCTCGCACGGCGGGCACGCGATGCGGCGTTGATCGCGCTTGATGAGGCCCGCCGGGACGAGGCAGCCGCCCAAGACCGGCTCGACCGCTTGGCCGCCGCCGCAAGCCTGCTGGCCGAGCGCGATAGCGCGCTTGTCCGGGCGGCGGAAAGCGACGC
>JANMOL010000160.1:0-2929 GCA_031369245.1 Hyphomicrobium sp.
GCCCATTTCATCGATGACGGCGCGCAGATCCCTCAAGTCGAGGATCGCCATGCTCTTGTCGCCAGCCTTGCGCTCATCCTCCGCCCAGCGGAAGGCGATGTTGAGCACGCCTTCCTGCGGCTCGGTCAGATCGAGCAGCCGGGAGAGCAGCAGCGGGCCCATTTCCTGCACGGTGGCCCGCACCGGATGGCCAAGCACGCCGAAGATATCCCAGAACGCCACCGGAAAACTGATGTTGCCATAGCGCGTCAGCCCGATGTCGTGGGCCCGCTGCACCAGCACGGGCTTGGGATCACCAACGGCGGCGATGCCGGACAGGTCGCCCTTAATATCTGCGGCAAACACCGGCACGCCGGCGGCGGAAAACCCTTCAGCCAGCACTTGCAGCGTGACCGTTTTGCCGGTGCCCGTCGCGCCTGTGACAAGGCCGTGCCGGTTGGCAAGCGCCAGTTCGATGCATTCCGGCACCGTATCCCGGCCCGACTTGCTGGCGCCGATCAGGATCATGCCGTCGCTGACATAGTCGCGCGGGTCAGGCAGCTGGCCATGTGCGGCCGGCTCACCAGTCTTATCCGTCATCTTTCACTCCTCGGCGGACCTCGTCCCGTGCCGTGTCGCGTGTCGCGTCGCGTTTCTCGTCTCGTTTCCGGGCCCATGATGCGGCCAAGCCCCAAGCCAGAGGGAGCCGACTCGGCCCCCGGCAGCAGACGCCGTGATGCCACGGAGAGCGGCGCGAGGCAAACACCGGTTGTAGGGCCGACGCGGCAATTGGGCCGCTGCCACCACACCATTTGGGCTCCAAAACGCTGACAGCCGAGTTATAGAATGGGCGGCTCACGATTGACCGCCTTCAGGACCCAGCGCCCGATGACCGACGCCGCCCCTAAATCCGAGTTGCCAAACCCGCTGGCTGGCGGTTTTGCAGCACCAAGCCACGAGCAGTGGCGCACGATGGTCAACAAGGCCCTGAAGGGCGCCGATTTCGATAAGCGTCTGGTTGCCAAGACCGCCGACGGTGTGCGCGTCAATCCGCTCTACACCCGCAAAGATGCGCTGGTCGCCACCGAGGGCGCGATGCCGGGCGCAGCTCCCTATACGCGCGGCACCAAACCCATGCGCGAAGGGCTCGGCTGGGATATCCGCACGATCCATATCGAAAGCGATCCGGCAGCCCTCAACGGCGCGATCCTCGACGATCTCGAAGGCGGAGTGAATTCAATTGCCGTGCAAATCGGCGGCGCCGGCCTGCCGGTTTCCAAAGATGCGCTGGCGATCGCGCTCAAAGATGTTTTGCTCGATGTCTGCCCGATCGCGCTCGTCGCGGGTGAAGACACCTTCGCCGCCGCGACCGCTTTGATGGCGGTGTGGAAAGACCGTGGCCTCACCGGCGCGCAGTGCCACGGCGCGTTTGGCGCCGATCCGCTCGGCACGCTCGCCATCCAGGGCCGTCTCACTGAAACGGTCGAGACGGCACTGGCCCGCGCCGTGGCTCTGGCCGCAATGACGGTATCAATGCCGAACGTCACGGCCGTGTCGGCCGACGGTGTTGGCTATCATACGGCTGGCGCGAGCGACGCCCAGGAGCTGGCGGTGATGCTGGCAACACTGGTCGCGTACTTGCGCGCCGCCGAGCAGGGCGGGCTTTCGGCCGAGCAGATGCTGCCCAAAATCGCGGTCGCGCTGGCAGCCGACGCCGACGAGTTTTCAACGATCGCCAAAGTGCGCGCCGCCCGCCGCCTGGTGTGGCGCGTCGCAGATGCCTGCGGCGCGGGACCCGCCGCCGCTCACGTCAACTTCGTATGCCCGACATCGTACCGCATGATGGCCAAGCGCGATCCGTGGACCAATATCCTGCGCACGACGATCGCCTGCACCGGTGCGGCGCTCGGCGGCGCCGACGCCATCGTCGTGCTGCCCTTTACGTTCGCACTCGGCAAGTCCGACGCCTTCGCACGCCGCGTGGCGCGCAACATTCAGATCGTCTGCCAGGAAGAGAGCAACCTCGGCCGCGTGACGGATCCGGCCGGCGGCTCGTGGTATGTCGAGCAATTGACCAACGATCTCGCCAAGAAGGCCTGGGAAATTTTCAAGGACATCGAAGCCCGCGGCGGCATGCTGGTCGGGCTAACGACCGGTTTTGTCCAGGACATGATTGCCAAGACCGCTGCCGAGCGCGCCCGCCAAGTCGCGACCGGCCGTCTCGAAGTCACCGGCGTGTCGGCGTTTCCGATCCTTGGCGATGACAATGTCAAAACGGAGCCGTGGCCGCGCACGGCGGCAACAGAGCGCGCACCCGCCGCGATCGAAGTCGCCCCTCTCACCCCGCACCGCTTGGGCGAAGCCTTTGAGGCCCTGCGCGACGCCGCCGATGCCGCAGGCGGCTACACCGTCTTTCTTGCTAGCATGGGCGAGATCGCCGAGCACAACGTGCGTACCACCTGGATCAAGAATTACCTGGCGGCAGGCGGTATCGCGACGCTGATCAGCGACGGCTACACGACGGCCGAACAGGCCGCCGCAGCCTTCAAAGCCAGCGGCGCGAGAGCGGCCTGCATCTGCTCATCGGATGCCATCAACGCCAGCCTCGCACAGCCGGCCGCGAAGGCCTTGAAATCAGCCGGCGCCAAGGTCGTGCTGATGGCTGGCAAACCCGGCGATGCGGAAGCCGCTCTCAAAGCCGCCGGCGTCGATCAGTTCCTGGCAGCCGGTACCGATGCGGTTGCGGTGCTCAAGGGATTGCACGCGACGCTTGGGTAATGCCGTCGTCATCTTCGAACGGGCAAGTCATCCTCAAACAGGCGAGTCATGCGCTAACGGGCGAGCCTGCGCGGCGGTCCGAGCACGATGACCGATCGTGCAACCGCACATTACTTGATCGCCGCCGAGCGCTGAACCGCGGCAAAGGCGGCAGCCTTATAGCAATCGCGTT
>JANMOL010000237.1:0-6133 GCA_031369245.1 Hyphomicrobium sp.
GCGTCGCGAGACGATGACGGCTGGAACGCTTCGATGGCGTTGGACCATAGCGTCGCTACTTACACGGCCTAGCCTCGGCGGCGGCGCTCCAGCCATCGGCGGTTTTGGTGTAGCTGACCTGCTTGCTGGCGGATTTCCGCCATTGGGCCCAGTCGGTGCCGTACTCATCGCCGGTTGTGTCGGTGAAGGCCTTGATCGCGCCGACCAGCGCCACGCCCTTCGTGCCGCCGGTGCCGGTGCCGCCGTGGGTGTGGCCGACGATGCACAAGCGTCCGCCTTCACGGCGCACGTCGTGCGTGGTTGTGGCATAGCCCGTGTCATTGGCCAGCGCCGGCGGCATCGCAACCGTCACGGCGGCGATGGCGGCCGCAACCCACACGATTCTCATCGGCAATTTCCCCCAAGGTGCTTTCGGCATGAATCAGTCAGCGCAGGCTAGCGCTGGCGCTTCAGCTCGACAAGGGTGAGGGCAAGCCAGAACCGTTAGCCCTGAAAACCGATCAGGATTTTCATTTTGACGAGCTCGGGGAAGAACGCCTGCAACAGCGAGCCGGCAGTCCACAGCACAACCATCAGCAGGATTAGCGCCGGGATCGCGGCCAGCACGGCTTTTAAAAAGAACGTCATCAGATGCAGGAACGGCACGTCGAACCGCTGAACTGATGCCGGGAACGGCATGTCGGCGATGACGTCGGGCTGGACGCCGGTGTCGGCATAAATCTTGGGCGCGGGAGCGTTATGACCGGAGTGAGCGCTGGCGGCCGCATGGACATCGGGCATGGACGACAGCGATGGCGCCGCCGCCCGCTCCTGGGCTGCCCGTTCGCGCGCCTCGCGCGCACGGGCTTCCTTTTCGCGCCGGAAGGTCCTCGGCAGGTCGTCGGTGGCTTCATCCCCGATGGGGCCGAAATTGTGGTCTGCCATCGCCATGGGCCCTTGAGCCATCGTCGCAATCCCTGAGAAACGGTTCTAGTGCCGAATCAATGGCACCCGCACGTCAATATTCGTTCTACCGTGCGAGCGACCTTATTGCTATTTTGCGCCGCGAATTTGGCGGGAGTGCAGCACGTGAAGAGCCTCGAGAAGCTGATCCGGACGATCCCTGACTACCCTAAACCAGGCATCCTGTTCCGCGATGTCACCACCCTGTTCGGCAATGCCAAAGGCTTCAAAAAGGCCATTAAAGCCATGGCCAAGCCCTATCAGGACCAGAAAATCGACGCCGTGGCCGGCATCGAAGCCCGCGGCTTCATCCTGGGCGGCGCGATTGCCGACCGGCTGGGGTGCGGGTTCATTCCGATCCGCAAAAAAGGCAAGCTGCCTTGGAAAACGATCGGTCAGGAGTACACGCTGGAGTACGGCGTCGATGTCATCGAGATGCATGAAGATGCGGTGGCTGCTGGCCAGCGGATCCTGATCGTTGATGATCTGATCGCTACCGGCGGCACGGCTGAAGCCGCCGCCAAGCTGATCGCGCGATCCGGCGGGGTGGTGGTGGGTGCGACCTTCATCATCGATCTGGCCGACCTCGGCGGCGTCAAACGGCTGGCGGCCCACGGGGTCGCAAGCCACGCCCTCGTGGCATTCGCTGGGCATTAGATTCGCGGGGCATTAGAAATGGCACAGACGCTGCCGCCTGAAAAACTCGCCATGGCCTTGCAGCGGATCGCTGCCTGGCGGGCGGCACCCGGCCAGCCGGCGGCCTGTCCGGTGTGTGATGCGCTCGGTTTCAGTATCATCGACCAGTCGGCGCGACCCTATGCTGAGTGGTATGCGCTCGCCTGCAGCGCGTGCGGGCTTCATGACACCGTCCACATTCCCCTAGCGCCGCCGGTATAAAACTCCGATCCGTCAACCGACCGCTGAGGCCATACGCCATTGGGATATCAACCGCCGAAGCTCGTTCTGCTGCCGGGCCTCGATGGAACGGGCCGGTTTTTTGCGCGTCTGGAGCAGCGCCTTTGCAATCGAACGGTGTTGCAGACGGTCCGCTATCCCGCCAGCCAGCCGATGGGATATGGCGATCTGATCGGCTATGTGCGGTCGCTGATCGGCACGGATCCAGCCGTTGTGCTGGGTGAATCTTTTTCAGGCCCCATCGCCATTCGCTTGGCTGCCAACTATCCCGAACAGATCAAGGGGCTGATTTTGGCGGCGACGTTTGTGGCGAGCCCCTGGCCGCGGTGGATGGTGCGGGCTGCGGCGCTGGCAAATCCGGGCAGCGTGCCGCGCGCCTGGATCGATGCGGTGTTGCGCGGACCAGCGGACGATCCCGAGTTGGCAGCCGAAATTGCCAGTATTATGTCGAGCTTTGATCCCAAAGTCCGGCAAGCACGGTTACGGGCCGTAGCCGACGTGAATGTGCTAGATGACCTGAAGCGCGTGAGATGCCCTATACTCGCGCTGCATGGCCGCAGTGATTGGCTGGTTCCGAAATACCGTCTCCTCAGAGCGGTCAAGGCCAAGCCGGGCGCAATTGTGACCTTGCTGGATGGCCCCCACATGCTTTTGCAACGCAACCCCGCGGGCGCCGCGAACGCCATTGAAGACTTCCTCAAATTAATCGATAGGAAAATATGAAGCTCAACGGCAAGCCGGCACGCACGATTTGGGTCAAGCCCGACGGCTTTCCCGTCGAGATCATCGATCAGACGGCACTGCCGCACGCAGTCAAGACGGTCGCGCTCAAAACCTGCGATGACGCCGCCTATGCGATCCAGGCGATGCTGGTTCGCGGCGCGCCGCTGATCGGCGTGACAGCAGCCTACGGGGTGGCGCTGGCGATGCGTGAGGACGAGAGCGATACAGCCCTCGATGAAGCGATCACAACGCTCGCCGCGCAACGTCCGACGGCGGTCAATCTGCGCTGGGCGCTGGACGATATGCGCCGCGTGCTGGCGCCGCTGCCGCAAGCTGAGCGGGCGCGTGCCGCATTCAAGAACGCTGCAAATATTGCCACCGACGATGTCGAGAGCTGCCGCCGCATCGGGGCCCATGGCCTGGAGATCATCAAAGCCATTTCGGCGAAGAAATCAGGCAAGCCGCTCAACATTTTGACCCACTGCAATGCGGGCTGGCTGGCGTGCGTTGACTGGGGCACGGCCACGGCGCCGATCTATCAGGCCCATGATGCCGGTATGGCCGTGCATGTCTGGGTCGATGAAACGCGCCCGCGCAATCAGGGCGCGTCCTTGACAGCCTTTGAGCTCGGCCAGCATGGCGTGCCCCACACCCTGATCGTCGATAACGCCGGCGGGCACTATATGCAGACCGGTGCGGTCGATCTCGTCATCGTTGGAGCAGACCGTATTGCGGCCAACGGCGATGTCGCCAACAAGATCGGCACGTACTTGAAGGCGCTGGCGGCGCACGACAACGCCGTGCCGTTCTACGTCGCTCTGCCGTATTCGACGATTGACTGGTCGGCGCAGGATGGCCGCGCGATCCCGATTGAAGAGCGCAGCGCTGACGAAGTCTTGAAAATCACCGGCCGGCTTGACGATGGCCGTGTTGCGTCAGTGGCGATCACGGCCGCTGGAACGGCCGCGCGCAATCCAGGGTTCGACATCACGCCGGCGCGGCTCGTCACCGGCTTGATCACCGAGCGCGGGGTGTGTGCGGCGTCGCGCGATGGTTTGATGTCGCTTTATCCAGAGCGCAAGGGCGAGGCGGCATGAGCAAATCAGAAAAAGCCACGCGTAAGGCGATCATCGAAACGGCGCTGGTCATGAGCCGCCGGGGCTTGTCGCCGGGCCGCTCTGGCAATGTCTCGGCCCGCTTCGGTGAGGGCATGCTGATCACGCCGAGCGGCATGGCGTATGAAGCGCTTGAGCCGGGCGATATCGTGCATGTCGACGGCGATGGCGGCGTGCTCGGCGATCAGCGCACGCCGTCGAGCGAGTGGCGCTTGCACCTGTTCGCCTATGACGCGCGCCATGACCGCCATGCGGTCGTGCACAGCCACTCGATGCATGCGACGGTATTGGCGTGCTTGAAAAAGCCGATCCCGGCGTTTCACTACATGGTGGCTGCGGCGGGCGGAAAAGACATTCCGGTGGTGCCCTATGCAGCCTTTGGGACCGATGAACTGGGCCGTCATGTCGCGCACGGATTGGCGGAGCGTGACGCCTGTCTGATGGCGAGCCACGGTCAAATCGCGATCGGCGAGACGCTGGCGCAGGCGCTCGAACTGGCGTTCGAGGTCGAGACGCTGGCTGAGCAATATTTCAAGCTGCTGCAACTCGGATCGTCAGGTCTGTCTCCCGAGATTTTGTCCGACGCCGCGATGGCCGAGATGGTCGAAAAATTCAAGAGTTACGGGCAAAAGGCGCAAGGCTAATGCTGCTTGAGCTCGCGCTTAGGACGCCGCCAGAACCATCGCAATGCCTTGCTCGAAGCCGGTGGGCGAGGCGCTGATGGTGATGACCTTACCGCTCTTGGAATCCTGAAACGTCACGCTCAGCGTTTTCGCCGATTTGATCTGCGTCAGCGTTTTTTCATCGAGCGCCAACACGGACCGGCAGCCGGCCGGATCACAGTCGGCTAAGTGCGTTGGCAGTTTCACAGTGTCCGATAAATCGAGGCTGACGCCGTAGGGGATCGAAATACCCAACGGTACGGTCAGCTCGAGATACGCTGCGGGGCCATTGCGTTTTGCCATGATCTGAATGATGCGCCGGTTTTTTGTATCACGCACGATCTGGCTCAGCGCGCACCGCTGCTTAGCAGCGGCGGGCTGGCACGAGAGGACCCAATCGGCAAACGTGATACTCTGTGCTGGCCCTGGCGGGCTGACCGCAGCAGGCTGTGGCGGTGCGGGCGCGCGCTCAGCGGCAGGCGCGACGGGCGTTTCAGATTTTGACCCTGGCAGCGGATTTTTCAGCGCCTGCGGCAGCGGCTTGGGGGGCGTGGCCGCTGGCGGCTTAACCGCAGCATCCCCGCCTGACGGTTTGGCTGGCTCGGCGGCGCGCGCGGCCGTAATGGGTCCTCGCACAGCGCCAACGAGCGTCGCGCCAGCGAGCAACGCGACCATGAGCAACGCGCCAACCAGGGCGAGCGCGGCTGCACTTCTGAGGACGACGCGTCCGCGCCTTGCACCCGCCGGCCGCGCCCGCTTGCACGCAGACGTGGTCAGACGAGGGTGCGTTGCATCAGTGGCAGGCGGCATCGCACGAACACTCTCTCATCCGGGCCACGTCTAGGACCCGAAGTACTGTGAAGAGGATCGTAGCTGAAAATTGGGCGCTAGCGCGGCTCTCGGGCAGCTTGTTACCAGCCAATTGAAACGCCGACCGCGCCCGCGACGTTGTCGCGCGAATTGAGGGCCACACCGCCACTGATGGCAATGTTGCTCTCCGGCATCCAGTGCAGCTTGGCGGCGTAGCTTTGTTCGCCTTCATAGGCCCCGATCGCCATCCCGAGCGAAAACGTCTTGCCCGGCACAATCGGCACACTGGCGAGGGCCAGGGCCATGGCGACGCCAGCGTCGAGATCCCTCAAGTGTTCGCCAAACTCGGCGAGCGTGGCGCTATGACTCGCCAGCAAGGTCTCGTTGCCGCCGAGCTGAGCTTGAACGCTGGCATCAAGTTTATCCAGCGTGACGGCGCCGCTTGCAATCTTGTCGCTGGTGACTGAGCCGGTTGCCAGCTTGGAGGACGTCACCGAACCGGTTTGCAGATTGTTTGTTCCAACTGAATTGGAGGCCAGCTTGGCATTGGTGATGGCGCCATCCTGAATGTTGGAGGTACCGACGGCGTTGAGCGCCAGCTTGGCATTCGTCACCGCGCCATCGGCAATTTTGGTTGAGGTCACCGCGCCGTCGGCCAAGTCCGCGGCGACGATGGTTCCATCGACGATTTTGGAGCTATCAACCGAGTTGGCGGCAAGCTTTGCGCTGGTGACGTTGCCATCGAGGATCTTGGCGGTTGTGACCGCGCCATCGGCTAAATCGTCAGCGACGATGGTTCCATCAACGATTTTCGAGCTATCAACCGAGTTGGCAGCGAGTTTCGCATTGGTGACGTTGCCATCGAGGATCTTGGCGGTTGTGACTGCGCCGTCGCCAATCTTCGTCGTGGTGACCGCGCCATCGGCCAGATCGGCGGCGACGATCGTGCCGTCGATGATCTTGGAG
>JANMOL010000240.1:0-2752 GCA_031369245.1 Hyphomicrobium sp.
CCCATTCAAGCGCCTGTTGATCGGTCTGTCCGCCGCTGCTGCCCGACAACATGGAGCCGATGACGGAGAGCGCGTGCTGGGCGCTTTCATGAATGTCGCTGGCGTAGCCAAGGTATTTTTCGTTGCCCATGGCGCCGAGGCGCTGGTCACGCATGATCTCGGCGGCGGCGGCGATCGCGGTCAGCGGTGATTTGAGTTCATGCGCCAGTTTGGCGATCTCGGCTGCGGGAATGTCGCGAGCGGGATCGCGCGGCGGCAATGGGATGGGCGCTGCCCGCGGCTGATCCCAGGGCGAGGGTTGAGAGGTTTGATCGGGGCTGGGCGCGGCGGGCGTTTCGTCAATGCGCGCTGGCTCAGTCGCTGCGATCGGGCTCGCCCAAGCTTGATCTTGCGGACGCTGACCCTCGCGAATGCGGCGTGCGATTTCTTTCAGCGTCTGGCTATCGTTGCGCGGGATGCGGGGCGATGCTGCCTCATGGTCCTCGACGATCTGTGCCGAGGGCGGCTCTATGTTGGCGCGATCGCAGTCTGTAGCGAGCGGGGTGTCGGCCGCAAATCGCACGATCATGGCCGCTGGCCGTCCGTACTGCGCCAACGGGCTGATGTCGCAAAGTGCGCGCACCAGCCGGCCGCTGCTCCAGAAGGTCAGACGCTCGCTCGAGGCGGATGCCCCGGTACGGGCTAGTTCGCGCAGTCGGGTCAGGGCTGGCATGGCGCTGTCGAGCACGACCGGCAGCGGGGCGGCCGGGTTGATGCCAAGCAGGTCATAGGCCAGCGCGTTGGCGGCGATGATTTCGGCCGTTGCGGCATCAATGGCGATGGCGGGCTCGTGGCCGTCCGAGGACCACGCTTCAAGGGGCTCTTGACCGCCGGTTGGACGTGCACGCGAAGCCGGCATGACCCTATTACCCGAACCCGTCTTGAAACTCGGAAATCACCAAATCTTAGAGAGTGTTACTCCGAGCCGTTCGCATCGTCTACGCGATTTGCGGGAGCCTTGCGGGGGGTGAGCACTATTTCGACTGCAAAAGTCAGATGGTGGCCGTGCGGGCAATCTTCACGATCGATCCCGGCTGGCCGCGGGCCGCACGTTCGGGCGCGCTTTTTTTCTTGACGGCGTCGGGTCGAAGGGCCTTTTAGGGGTTCGCCGAAGTGGCCACGTTGACGTGCCGTCAATGCCGCCCCGTCGATGTGCCGCCTTAGTTCAGTTGGTTAGAACGCTGGTTTGTGGAACCAGAGGTCCCCCGTTCAAACCGGGGAGGCGGTACCATTTCCCTCCCACGTCGCGCGCTGGTACCCAATCCGTCCCTCAGCCCGGTCTCGTATGCTCACCAAACGAGGGGTAAAACGCGCGCATGGCACGTCCATCAGACACGGCTTTGATCCTGATCCTCGGCGATCAGCTATCGCATGGCATTTCGAGCCTCAAGGGCGCCAACAAAGCCCGCGATGTGGTCTTGATGTCCGAGGTGACCGACGAAACGACCTACGTCCGGCATCATAAGAAGAAGATCGCGTTTATTCTGTCGGCTATGCGGCACTTTGCGGCCGAGCTCGAAAAGTCCGGGTGGACGGTCGCGTACATCAAGCTCGACGACAAAGGCAACACGGGGAGTTTCACCGGCGAGGTGGCGCGTGCCGCCAAGCGGCTAAAGCCTGCCCGGGTGATTGTCACGGAGCCCAGCGAGTGGCGCGTCGCCGACATGATGCGCGGGTGGAGCGCGGCACTTGGTGTGCCAGTCGAGATCCGCGATGACGAGCGGTTTGTCGCAACGCGTGCCGAATTCGCCGCCTGGGCCAAAGATCGCAAGCAACTGCGCATGGAGTATTTCTACCGCGACATGCGGCGCAAGACCGGCTTGTTGATGGAGGGCGCCGAGCCTGCCGGAGGGCAATGGAATTTTGACCACGACAATCGCAAGCCGGCGTCCAATGACCTGTTCATGCCTGATATCTCGCGCTTCAAGCCCGATGCGGTGACGCGCGACGTGCTGGATCTCGTGGCCCGGCGCTTTGGCAACCACATCGGCACGCTCGAGCCGTTTTGGTTTGCTGTGACGCGCAAAGACGCGCTGAAGGCACTCGATCATTTCATCAGTGTTGCCCTGGCCCGGTTCGGTGATTTCCAGGATGCCATGCTGCGCGGTGAGCCGTTTCTCTATCACGCGGTGCTGTCGCCCTATCTCAACGCCGGGCTGCTCGAACCGCTGGAGATTTGCCGCAAGGCGGAGGCGGCGTTTCGTGCCGGTAAAGCCCCGCTCAATGCGGTTGAAGGGTTCATCCGCCAGATCATCGGCTGGCGGGAATACGTGCGCGGCATTTATTGGCTGCAAATGCCAGGTTATGTTGACCAAAACTTCTTTGAGGCGACGCGCCCGCTGCCGGATTTCTATTGGACCGGCGAGACCGATATGACGTGTCTGAAGGCGGCCATCGATCAAACGATCGAACATGCCTACGCCCATCATATTCAACGGCTGATGGTAACTGGTAACTTCGCGATGCTGGCGGGCGTCAATCCGCGCGAAGTGCACGAATGGTATCTGATGGTCTACGCCGATGCGTTTGAGTGGGTCGAGTTACCCAATACACTTGGCATGAGCCAGTTCGGCGATGGCGGGTTGCTGGCCTCCAAGCCGTACGCGGCGAGCGGCAATTACATCAACAAGATGTCGGACTACTGCGCGTCGTGCCGCTACGATGTCAAACAACGCACGGGCCCAGATGCCTGTCCGTTCAACGCGCTCTATTG
>JANMOL010000244.1:0-4423 GCA_031369245.1 Hyphomicrobium sp.
ACGGTTGAGACGGTCGGGTTGCGTGAATTGATATGCAGCGTGACATCGCCAGCGCACGCTGCAACCGCTGCGGGCAGCAGCATGACGCCGGCATCGCGGCCGTGAATGAGCCGCAACGCGCGCACCAGCAGCGGCTGCGGCTCGAGTGCAACGACCCGCGCACCCAGCCGGCGGAACGAGGAGACGCGATCGCCGACATGCGCGCCGATATCAAACACCAGCGCATCGCGGCAAACGAACTGCGCGTAAAGCCGGTCCATCGCCGCCTTGGGCGCGTCAGCGCCGTGATAGGTGCGCAGGGAACGGAAGACGGCCTGAAGCGCCGGTGATGGCATCGGCTACTCCGCATCCAGACGCTGTGCCGCGATAATCTCGGGCGGTGGCGAGAAGTCTTCCGGAATGCCCGCGATCCCGTGCCGGCGCATAAACCGCCCCAAAGCCGGTGATGCAGTCACGACGGTAAAGGGTATCGCCAGCAGATACCCAGCCGTTAGCGGCAGGCTCCACACGAGCGCTGCCGGGGAAATCCAAGACAGCGCCCCGCAGACAGCGAGGCCAAACACGAGTTGCGGCCAGAGTGCTGCACAGGCCGCCGCCCACGAGACGCCGCGGGCATCGCGCTGCTGTCCGCTCCACACGATCGATTTGCCAAACAGCAGTCCGATCATGAACAGCGATGTACGGATCGTTGTGACGGCGCCCTGCAGAAACGAAAAGATGATTTCGAGCAGCGCGCTCGACGCAAACCGCCACCCTCCGCCAAAGCGCGCCACCTCGCCCGGCGTCAGAGCGGCGTCCATGAGGCCTGCAAACTTCGGGCTGAGGTACATAACAAAAAATGTCACGTAGAGCGCGGCAGCCGATGCGGCTGGGAAATCCGCCAGCGATCGCGCTTCATAAGCTGCAACCGGCAGCAGCGCGATCATCACTGTCCAAGCCGGAATGCCGATAAACATCAGGATCGCCCAGACAAGTTGAAAGCGGCTGACCGGCTGCAATCCTGGCAAGCCCAGCAGCTTGAGGTATTGCATGTTGCCCTGGCACCAGCGCACGTCGCGCTCGATGAAGGCGAGCGCGTCGGGCGGATTGTCTTCATAGGATCCGCCCTCCACCGGCATGACGCGCACTTCAAAGCCCGCGCGCCGCATCAAAGTGGCTTCCACTTGATCATGCGACAGCACCGGTCCGCCGAGCGGGGGTGATCCGGGCAACACCGGCAGCGCACACCCGCTGACAAACGGCGCAATACGCACCAGCGCATTATGCCCCCAGAACGGCCCGCAATCGGCCGTCCACCAGGCTTGGCCCATGGTGTAGGCGCGCATACCGTGGCGCATGCCAAATTGAAACAGCCGCGCGAACGGCGAAGACGACGGCATACCAACGACCAGGCTCTGCAAGATCCCGATGCGCGGATGAGCGTGCATGATCCGCACAAGCTTGTGGATCGCAGGGCCCGTCATCAGGCTGTCAGCGTCGAGCGGCAGCATCAACTCGTAATCTGATCCCCAGCGCTCACAAAACTCGCGCACGTTGCCAGCTTTGAATCCGTCATTGCTGGCGCGGCGGCGATAGTGGATCCGTTCGCGGTCGGGGTCGGCGGCCTGCCACGCAGCGACCGCCTGCAACTCGGCCGCAGCTGTTTCCGGCTGATCGGTATCGCTCAACAGAAAGTATGAAAACTGCGCGCCCGCACCAGTCGCATCGAGACTGGCCTTGACCGTCTTCAACCGCAGCAGCGCTCGCCACGGCTGTTCGTTGCGCAGCGTCATCAGCACAGCCGTGCGGATCGTGAGCAGCGCTGCATCGTCGCTGGCCGCAAGAAACGGTGCCACATCCGGCAAGCGCGCGGCCCGGCCGTGCAACAGCCACAATCCAATGACCGCATTCCAAAAACCCAGAACCGTCCACGGCGTGCCGAGCATGAAGCCGAGCACCAGCACGCGGTCCGTTAACGTCCACCCGCCAGCCGCCAGGATCGAGGCGGCCCACGTCATCAAACCAAGCCACGTTGCAATGTTCAGGGTTAAGACGAGCGCACGCCGCCACGCGAGCGTTGCGTTTGCTTGTAGGCCTGCCGGTGTCGTATGGCTGGGCGCGGCCGCCATGACGGCGGCAACACCGTCGCCAATGGAAGTATCTCTCATGACCGTGTCAGCCTAAGCCCGATGACGACAAAGCAAAACGTTGATGGCGCACCGATAGCGGGTCCAGCCCAGGCGCGCCGCAGCCAGGGCCAGATCGTGGTCGCGCGCGGACTGTGGTACGTCAAGCCCGGACAGTGCGAATTGCGGAGCGAGCGGCTGACGCCACCCAAACCCGGCGAAGCCCGCGTCGCGACGCTGTTCAGCGGTATCAGTCGCGGAACCGAACGGCTGGTAGCCAACGGCGATATCCCTGAAAGCGAATGGGCTCGGATGCGCGCGCCGCTGCAAGCCGGTGCGTTTCCCTACCCGGTTAAATACGGCTATTCGGCGACGGGTGTCGTGACAGCCGGACCCGACGCTTTGATCGGGCAAACGGTCTTCTGCCTGCACCCGCACCAAGACCACTTTCAAGCGCCCGTCGGGATGCTGCTGCCTTTGCCGGACGGTGTACCGGCCAAACGCGCGACTCTGGCAGCCAACATGGAGACGGCCCTTAACGCACATTGGGATGCCGGCACGGCACCTGGCGACCGCGTGCTGGTCGTCGGTGCGGGCATCGTCGGCTTGCTTGTTGCCCATCTCGCGGCCCGCATCGCTGGAACGGTCGTGACCGTAACCGATCTCGACGCTGGCCGTGCCGGCATTGCCGTAGCACTTGGACTGACGTTCCGGACGCCGGACGAGGCCCCGGGCGGCAATGCTATCGTTTTTCACACCAGCGCCACTGGCGCCGGTTTGGAAACGGCCATGTCGAAGGCAGCCTTCGAAGGCCGGATCATCGAGTTGAGCTGGTATGGCGCACGGCCAGCGACGATCCAGCTGGGCGGCGCGTTCCACAGCCAGCGTTTGCAGATCATTTCGTCTCAGGTCGGGCATGTGGCGCCCAAGCAGCGCGGGCGCATCAGTCACCGTGACCGGCTCGCAACAGCGCTCAGCCTGCTGCGCGAAGAAACACTCGACGCCCTCGTTTCTGACGAAATCCCGTTCGATGCCTTACCCGAGCGCCTGCCGCAGATTTTGGCTGGCACGATGGGTGGTCTTAGCCCTGTCGTTGCCTACTGATGCTCCCTGACCGTCCAAAGGATGCCCGCACCAATGTTTTCTGTTGAAGTCCGCGACCGCATCATGATTGCCCACTCGCTGCCCGATCCGTTTTTCGGACCCGCGCAGAACATGCACGGCGCAACCTTTGTGGTCGATGTGGCGTTCTTCAGGGCAGCCCTGACAGCGCACAACGTCGTTGTTGATATCGGCGCGGCGCTCGACGTGCTCGGCCAAACGTTAAAGCCGCTGAACTATCAAAACCTCGATACTTTACCTCAATTCAAGGGCATCCTCACCACGACCGAATTTTTAGCCCACTATATATTCGAGCGCATGGCGGAGGCGGCACGCAGCGGCGCTCTCGGACGCGACGCTTCGGACTTGGCGCGCATCCGAGTCACGCTGTCCGAAACGGACTTGGCGCGCGCAAGCTACGAAGGACCGCTCAGTGGCTGACGCAATCTTTGCCATCCCCGGCGACTTGAGAAGCCCAACTGGCGGCTACGCCTATGACCGGCGCGTCATGGAGCTGCTGCCGGACTTTGGTGTTTCAATCACGCATATCGCTTTGCCGTCAGGCTTTCCCAACCCGGGGGCGAACGAGATTGCAGAAACCAAACGCTTGCTGGCCGCCCGTCGCAATGGCGCAACTCTGATCATCGATGGCTTGGCATTCGGGGCGTTTTCAAAACCGCTGCTTGAGAGTTTGAACGGCCGCGTCATCGCACTCGTCCATCATCCGCTGTTTCTCGAAACCGGCCTGCCGCACGCCCGAAAAGTTGCGTTGCGCACAAGTGAGCGCGAGGCACTGGCGCGCGCCGATCATATCGTGGTCACCAGCCGGGCAACGGCGCGCATTCTGAAAGAACATTTGTCCGTCGATCGCGACAAGGTGACTGTCGCCGAACCGGGCACCGATCCTGCGAGCCGCGCGACCGGCACCGGCGCACCGTTGCAAATCCTGGCGGTTGGCGCGGTGTTGCCGCGCAAGGGCTATGACCTGCTCGTCGCCGCCTTGGCGCCGATCAAAGATTTGGACTGGCGGCTGACGATTGCGGGCGCGCTGGACCGCCACCCGGCGGCCGTCGAGGCGCTGCAGGCGGCGCTGCAAGAACACGATCTCGGTCAGCGCGTCACGCTGGCTGGAAAAGTCGTGCCCGCGACACTCGATCGCTTTTACGAAAGTGCCGATCTGTTTGTCTCGGCATCGCTATTCGAAGGCTACGGTATGG
>JANMOL010000278.1:0-3486 GCA_031369245.1 Hyphomicrobium sp.
GCCGTCTCGGGCGCGGGATAGGCATACGGGAAATAGTTGATCATTTCCTCGACGCGCACGGCATCCTTCGGCGGCAGGTGCCCTGCATTCAGCGCGCGCCGGACAAACGCGTACGACGCACTATCGACATCGATCGAGAAGGTTGAAACGGGTTCACTCGCGACCTGCCTGACGGGATTGATGTCTTTGGCCTCGAACGTGTTGCGATTGTCTTCAAGCGCAGTCGCTTGCTGCTCATCGCCCAGCCCCATCCAGGCCGTTGTGTTCGGCTTTGCCGGATCAGCGGCGATCGGCGCCCGCGCGTCGCGCTCGAGCATACGCTGGCCAAGAATTGCATCGAGATCAGCGTTGGGCGCGCGCCGCCCATCATCGGACAATCCCGCAACCCGATCGCGCGAGGCGGCTGGTCCGCCAAGACCCGACGCCATCGGAACCTCTGGCCGGCTGGGCGGAACCGACGCAATGGACATCGCCGGGTTTGGCTGCGACGGCGGCGCAGCTGGTGGCGCGCCACCGCCTGTCGCGATGCTCATCGTGTTACCTGAGCCTCCAACAGCGCCGAGTCCATCGGTCGGTTGTGCTACCGAACGGTTCGCGGGATCCGCGCCTTTCAATGCGAGATCCTTGCGATTGATGTCGATTGGCACGGAAACGCGTCCGTCGTCTTGCTTCTGCTTGGCGACCGTCGCTAATTCAGCATCAGGCGCGCTGGGCGCTTGGACCAAAACACTGCTTGACGATCCGCCCTGCGGCACAGCGTTTTTGAGCTCGGTCGTAACGGTGCCTATGTCCGGCACCCCGCTTTTCGTGACGTGCTGGAACGCAATCGGTGCGGCAATAACGAGCGCGACAACCGACGCCGCCAGCGCTTGCGCCTGGCGTGTTGAGACCTGCATACGGAAACTCCTCTTCGAGTGAGATGTCTCCGTCAGACCGATAGGCTTGCCGTTTCCTTGGCGGCTCCGATCAAATTTATTTTCAGCGGAAGCGGCAGCATCGTCAAAGGCCGCCAGCGCCGCCTCGATCGCAGCCCGTTTCGCGTGCGAGCTTGGCGCCGGCACGGCCAGGTCTTTCAAGTTTTCGAGGTCGCGTTCAGTCATGCCGCTAACCCACTGCCTCAAGGTAAATCTTCAAGCGCTTCTTGGCTTCGTGCACATGCCACGACACCGTCTTTTCCGAGCAGCCCATAATCATGCTGGCCTCCGCGTGGCTCATGTCTTGTCCATAAATCAGCAGCACCGCGTCACGCTGTTGCGGCGGGAGCGTGCGCACCGCGCGCCACAGCTCTTCGCCGGTCGCGTCATCGTCCGGTGTCAGGCTCTGGCTTGCATCCACCAAACTCACGATGTCGGACGGCGCAAAGCTGACCATCCTTTGGTTGACGCGCATCCAGTCGAGCGTCGTGGTGTAGGCAATCCGGTACAGCCAGGTGGTGAAACGGGCATCTCCGCGCCAATCCCGGATCGCGCGCGTCAGCTTCACGCACACGTCCTGCGCAATATCTTCGGCCGTCTCGCGCGATCCGCACCAGCGCCACGCCAGCCGGTAAATCCGGTCATAGTGCCGCTCAAGCAACGCCGACATCGACGCCCGGCAGCCCTCGGCCGCGCGCTTCGACAACCACTCGTCGGTCTCATCTGTCACGCAGTGGCGCCCGTTGGGAGGGAGGACGTGGGCAAACAACTATTGAGACATCAGACGCCGCGACTTGGAACTTCCTTGGGCCGCCTGGAAGATTTTTTTGCAGGCCCGGATTTCTGAACAATCGCAGGCACGTCGTGCCGATGACCTATGGCAGGCACGGCGTGCCGGTGAAAATGCACACCGTTCCGGCCGGTCCGGTCAGGCAGCGTTCCACCGTGTTTTGCGCCCGCGCCCAATTAGCATAAGCCGCACCGGTGCCCGGGTTAGACCGCACTTTCGCGCGCCAATTGGCCCGCGCTTTGGTCTTGGCGAGCCACAGAAAGCGCGATTGTTCTCCACGGGCTTCAACAGCCGTTGCGACGCATGGGCCAGCGAGCGCCGCACTCGTCGGCATCGACAGCAACAGTCCACCGCAAACGGCAAGGACAACAATCGGCGTTCCCAATCTCATACCTGCAACTCTCCCTGGAAAAATGCGCCAGCCCGGTGCCGACTGAGCGAGGTATGCTCGGTGATGCGAGGGTCGAGCGCAACACCCCGCGATTTGCATATCAGTACTGCATCAACACGTTGACCGTCGCGTACGGCGCCGGGTCTTGCGCCTCGCCGCCAACGATCGCGCTGCTCCACCCTGCCGCAATCGAAGCTTCGCCGCCAAACCATTCGTAGCGTGCAAACAGCCCGGCGCGGCCGCCATCGTCTTCGAAATTGCTGTCGTAGCGGCCTTCGGGCCCAATCGAAACCGTCGGCAAGATGCGCCAGCCCGCACGCCAGCGCGCCGCCGATGTATCATGAGCCGTCGTGGTGCTGAGATCGAGCGAGGTCCAGGCATGCGGCCCCAGATTGAGCCACAGCTCGATGACGCCCTTAACGCCGATTTCCCGTCCTTGCGCGGCTTTGACCGCTCTTCGTTCCGAGATGTCGTGCGAGATCATCGCAATGCCGATGAAGACTTTCGCGGTCAGCTCGCCAAACCGTTGATGATAGCCAATCAACGCGTCGTTATAGGAAAAATCGACGTCATAGCGCTTGGGGACTTGCTTGCAGGCCGGCTTTGGGAAACCGCAATCCAAACTCTCAAGCGTGGTCGCATTATAGTGATACTGGCCGTATCCGCCGGTTGTTCGGAGCCTCAAGCCGTCGCTGTAGACGTCGGCACTCCATGGCGCCAGCGTCACGCCGGAATAGAGCAGCCAGACGTCGCGGGTGGCGTCGGCACCAGCCCAGACTTCGCGCCATCCGTATTGCGGCTGCGGAGGGTTTGCTGTTTGAGCCACGGCGGATGACCAAAAACCGGGCACGAGCGCGGGGAAAAAAATTGCGCGGCCGAGGGCGGCCAAGGGCCACCGCAACCGCGTCCGCCGAACCTCGACGCCTTGACCCGCACGCATCACAGAACTCGACTGGCACACGCTCAACCTATTTGAGCATCGTCCGAGCACATCGTGATCGCAGTACAGTAAACGTCAAGACCAGAACTGAAGTTTAGGGCCAAATATTACTGGTTGAGTATAGATATATACTGCAACCATAAGTATTTATGGGCGTGACAGTGGTTGAACCGATGACGTCCGTCAAAGTGACAGTTTGAAAGCCGTCCTCGCCCGGCCAATCGCAGAGGTGCACGGCACCTGAAGGCGCCACCGGCCAACCACATTTCCGTGAAATTCAACACGCGTTCCAGCGTGCTAGAAAACAAGTCCACTGCGGATCATGGTTAATGGCGTTAAGTCCGGGGTTCACGTCGAACAAGCCGATAACAAAGATGTAGCTTTTGTTGTGTTGGGAGGACACGATTATGAGTAACGAGGCCAACGCATTACGGCGAACAACTTCGCCAAC
>JANMOL010000314.1:0-4432 GCA_031369245.1 Hyphomicrobium sp.
GCTGACTGACGTGCAGCTGCTTTGTCCCCGGCAAGGCCCGCCATCATGAGGCGGTGATAGTTCCGGCCGATTGCAGGCGGGAAAGTTCTCGTCGCGCCGAAGTCCAAAAGCACCAGCTGTTGCGTTGTCCTGTTGTAGTGATAGTTGGCGAAGTTCGGGTCGGTCTGCATCAGCTGGAATTCAAACAACTCGCGCAACACCAATTCGATCAACAACTCATGATCCGGTCGCGCTCGGACTGGGGAGCGTTGACCAAGCTATCCACGGGCACGCCTTCAACATACGACATCGCCAACACGCCCCGTGTGGTCAGGTCTGCATGCACGGTTGGAACGGCGAAGTGGGGTGACGCCGCCAGCAACTCAGCGAACCGTGTCAGATAGAAACCCTCGCGCGCATAGTCGGCTTCCTCGTGCAATTGCCGCTTGGCCTCGCTGAGCAAGGGCTCAATATCGAGTGACGCTGGCATCATGCCTGACATCCGCAACAAGGATGCGACGTTCTCGACATCGCTTTCAATGCTTTGGCCAACGCCGGGATACTGAATTTTGATCGCCAGGTCGCGGCCATCTTTCGTCCGGGCTCGATGCACCTGTCCGATCGAGGCGGCCGCAATCGGGGTCATAGAAAATGATTGAAAGCGCTGCTGCCAGTCCCGGCCCCAGCGCCGGTTCAACTCACGCTGCAGCTGGTCGTGCGGCATGTGCTGCGCGCTGGAACGCAATCGCGACAGGATCTCAGTCAACTCCGCTGGCAATAGGTCGCCTGCATCCATCGACATGAGCTGGCCGATTTTCATGGCAGCACCGCGCAGCTGCGAAAGCTGATGCGTCACCTTGAGGGCGTTGGCTGGTGTCAGCAGAAGATCGCCGATTGTGGGCCGCTGACCCTGAGCAAAGCGCCGGGCGCCATCCAGTACCATGCCGCCAGCGATGCTTGTGGCAAGGCTGCCGAAATGCGAGAGCCTCGACAGCCGGCCCGTGGGGACCGCCAGACCTTTGGTGAAGTCCTGAGCCAAACTCTGGGATTGCACCTTTTTTTCGTCACGCACAGTTGCGGCTCTTTCTGAAATGTTCAGCGCGACTGGTGAAAATTCGAACCCAATGGCGATTGGACACCGGGCACTAACCGCCGCGCCTCAAGAATCGCGCACAAGTTAATACGCGACAGTTGAGTGATGAGATCTCGGGCATGGCAGAATTCTTCGAATACTGTCGTGATATTCGCAATTTCGTCGTCTGAACGGACGATCGAAGCGTTGAAGGAGGGTATCGCAAGCGCACACTTGTCGGGCGGGCCCGTGGTCGCCTACGATAGAGGGCGGGCACCACCCGCCAAAACCGGTTGCGCTCTGTCTTGGAAACGGCTGTGTTTGCAATGTAAGAGGGCGTGCCGCTGTTAGAAATTCGTCAAGTCCAAAAGTCTTACGTGACCGATGAAGGTCCCAGTCAGGTTCTGCAAAATGTCGATTTGGATCTCGCGCCGGGCGTTAGTCTGGCGTTGACGGGCGAATCTGGCAGCGGAAAAAGTACCCTCCTGCATCTTATCGCCGGGCTTGACCGGCCCGATGCCGGTCAGATTTGGATCGATGGTCAAGCGATTGTTGGTCTCGGCGACGCCGAACTTGCGATGGTGCGAAGATCAACCGTCGCGCTGGTTTTCCAGCAATTCAACTTGATCCCTTCACTGGACGTGGCATCGAACGTGTCTTTTCAGGCTCGTCTTGCCGGCCGCGCTGATGCTGTTTGGCTTGAGACGCTGGCAAAGCGACTGGGGTTGACTGAATACCTCAGGCGTTATCCTGAGCAACTCTCCGGCGGGCAGCAGCAGCGCGTGGCCATCGCACGGGCCTTGGCTACACGTCCGAAGCTTATTCTTGCCGACGAACCGACCGGCAACTTGGATGAGGCGACAGGGGACGTGGTTTTAGACTTGATGCTCTCGCTGGTTTCTTCATCGGGTGCAGCTCTGCTCATGGCGACACATTCGAGCCGCCTTGCGGCCAGGCTTGATCGGCGCATGCATCTGCATGCGGGCCGGGTCGAGTGATGCATTGGACTGCACTCATCGCTCTGCTGTCTCATTGGAGGCGGCGACCAGTCCAGCTGCTGGCTCTTGTTGCCGGTATCGCTTCAGCAACGGCGCTCTGGGCGGCAGTGCAAACGATCAACACTGAAGCGCGAGCAAGTTATGCCCGTGCGGCAGCGATCCTTGGTCAAGACCAGCTCGCTCAATTGGTTCGCGACGATGGCGCGCGCTTCAACCAAGAGGTTTTTGTAAGTCTGCGAAAAGGCGGATGGCTGGTCTCGCCGGTCCTTGAAGGAGAACGGCGGCTCGGCGGCGTCAGAGTGAAGGTGCTGGGCTTTGAGCCATTAACATTGCCACCCCAAGCGCAGCAGATCGACCTCTCCGCGGGAGGTGATCTGGGCGCGTTCGTCACCGGCCCCGGTCGTATTTACGCGGCGCCTGAAACCGCAGCCAAGATCAAAGGCCATGTGACAGCAAGTGTAAGCGCGATGGCCGATCTTCCGTCGAACCTCGTGCTGACAGACATTGGGCAGGCGCAGGCCCTGCTCGAGGCGCCGGATAAAATCTCTCGCCTCGTACTATGGCCCCAACAACCGCAAGATCGATTGGCACTGACAGCTATTAGCCCGGAACTTCGTTTGCAGCCGCCCACAGGCGCCAACGATCTAGCCCGCCTGACTGACAGCTTCCATCTCAATCTCACGGCCTTCGGTTATCTTGCATTCGCGGTCGGTTTGTTCATCGTGCACGCCACGATTGGGCTTGCGTTCGAGCAGCGGCGCAACGTCTTTCGCACCCTGCGCGCGGTCGGGCTTCCAGCCAGAAGTCTGATCGGACTGTTGCTCGGCGAACTTGTTGCGTTTGCAATTGTCGCTGGTCTTCTCGGTGTTGGCCTGGGCTACCTGATCGCCGCCGCACTCCTGCCGGATGTTGCAGCAACGCTGCGTGGGCTTTACGGGGCCAGCGTTGGGGGCTCGATTTCACTGCGCCCTGCCTCGGTCGCTGCGGGGCTTGGTATTGCCCTCTTCGGCACACTGATCGCTGCGGGCCAAGGGCTGTGGAAGGTTTCTACATTGCCGCTGCTGGCGTCAGCTCAACCGCAGGCCTGGGTTGGAGCCTCCGAACAGGTCATTCGGCTTCAGATTTTCGCAGCAGGAACTCTATTGGCAGCGTCGGCTGGTATTGCGATATTCGGCTCCGGCCTATTCTGGAGTTTTGTGCTGCTTGCGACACTGCTTTTAGGTGCTGCACTGATGTTGCCATTGGCGTTGATCGTGGTGCTCAAGCTCGGACAACGCCTAGCGCGCCGTCCGGTCGCTCAATGGTTCTGGGCCGATACGCGCCAACAACTGTCTGGGCTTTCGCTGTCGCTGATGGCGCTGATGCTGGCTCTCGCGGCCAACATCGGCGTTGGAACGATGGTCTCAAGTTTTCGTCAGACGTTCATCGGCTGGCTCGATCAGCGACTTGCCTCAGAGCTGTACGTCAGCGCTCGATCGGAGGACGAAGCACGCTCTATAAAAACCTGGCTTACGGCGAGGGCCGATGCCGTTCTGCCGATTTGGAACGTCGAGGGTCAGGTGAGCCAAATGCCGGTCGCCGTTTTCGGCGTCGCCGATCACGCGACGTACCGGGACAACTGGCCGCTGCTGGCATCGGAGGCGAACGCTTGGGATCAGCTCGCCAGAGGTGACGGCGTTTTCATCAATGAGCAGTTGGCCCGCCGGAAATCGTTTACAGTCGGCGCGCCGATCACGCTGCCGGGCGAGTGGAAAACCCGCGTCGCTGGAATTTACTCCGACTACGGCAACCCGGCCGGGCAGGTCATGGTCGGCATTGAGCAACTTTTGAAACGCTATCCGGACGTATCGCGACTTCGCTACGCGATCCGCATTGATCCAAGCAAAGCGGCAGCCCTAGCTCAGGAGCTGCGCGCGACCTTCGATCTTCCTGAAACAAACCTGATCGATCAGGCGGCCATCAAGCAACTGTCGGTGACGACGTTTGAGCGGACGTTCACGGTCACAGCGGCGCTGAACGTGCTGACGCTCGGCATTGCCGGGCTGGCGATGTTTACAAGCTTGCTGACGTTGTCGACGATGCGTCTTTCGCAGATTGCGCCAGTCTGGGCATTAGGCGTGACGCGGCTCGATTTGGCAAAGCTCGAACTCGGGCGCAGCATCCAGCTGGCGCTTTTTACAGCACTTGCAGCACTGCCGGTTGGGATCGGGCTTGCTTGGGTTTTACTGGCTGTGGTCAATGTCGAGGCATTTGGCTGGCGCCTTCCAATGTATCTCTTTCCAGGACAGTGGTTGAAGCTCGGCGGCCTTGCCGTGATGGCGGCGGTTTTTGCCGCGGCATTACCGGCCACACGCCTGGCGCGCCTTTCGCCGGGACAGCTTTT
>JANMOL010000421.1:0-5138 GCA_031369245.1 Hyphomicrobium sp.
ATCCCACGACATGGTCGGGCGGCGGCGCGGCAGATTACGCGGTCGATCCGAACGTGGTGAACACGACCATCGCAGGCTACAGCTTCGAGCAGGCGCTCACGGCGCTGCCGACCATCAGTATCGTCGGGACGCACGACGATCTGTGGGGGCCGAGCGGCATCTATTACAACACGCAGCAGCGCGGCCTCGCGAGCGAGCGGCGCGTGTCGATCGAATACTTCCAGCCCGATGGCCTCGGCAACACCTGGCACGCGGACGCCGGACTGCGCACGCACGGGAATTCGAGCCGCAGCCACGGCTTCACGCCGAAGCATCCGCTGCGCATATATTTCCGTGGCGAGTACGGCACGGGAAAGCTGAAGGAGAAGGTCTTCGAGGATTCGCCGTTGCAGGAATTCAACCGGCTGAATCTCCGCGCGGCCTCGACGGATTCGTGGCCGGTGGTGGATGGCCCGCCGCGGTGGGTGAATGAAAAGGGCACCTACATCCGCGACGGCTACATGCGCCAGTCCATGCGCGATGCGGGCAACCTCTCGGGGCACTCGCGCCATGTGCAGCTTTTCATCAACGGGCTCTACTGGGCCAAAGAAGCGCTCGGCACCTGCCCGGGCTCTGAAGAAACCTATCTCGGTCTGCGGGGCTTTCGAACGCTCGACGTTCGCCTCGAGCGCCACATGGCCTCTGCTATCGACATGGCGCATTGGCTGAGTGAACGCCCCGAAGTCGCGCGCGTGCTGCACCCCGCGCTGCCGTCCGATCCAGGCCACGCACTGTGGCAGCGCGATTTCTCCGGCGCTTCGGGATTATTCACCGCCATCCTGAAGCCAACGCGCGAACCCGCGCTGGCAGCCTTCCTTGACGGCCTCAAGTTGTTTGGCATGGGCTACTCGTGGGGCGGGTTCGAAAGCCTGGTGGTACCGTTCGATCCATCGAGCTATCGCACGGCAAAACCGTGGAACAGCGACGGACCAGCACTGCGTTTCCATATCGGGCTCGAAGCGACAGACGATTTGAAGGCCGATCTGACGGCCGGGTTTGAACGCATGCGCGGCGGCGTCTAGCGCGCCGCATCAAGTCCATGTCGTAGATTTAGATCTTTGCAGGCCGCTGCCGCCACGCACGCCAGCCGCCCCATGACGTGATGTCGTCGGCACGTGGACGTGGCTCGTGCAGCGGCACGCCGGCGTCGCACCCAACTCCTAAACGGCAACAGCGGACTTTGCTTCGAGGCCCATCGTCACCGTGATCGTTTGCGGCGCACCGGTGTCCGTGAGCGGCACTATGACCGTCAATCCGTCACGAATGAGCAGCGGCGCGCCGTTGATCGTTGCCGCCAAAAGCCCGCGCGAAACACCTGCCGGATTTGTGACCTTGATCAGATAGTACGTGTCCTCATGCCGGTAGCGCACTTCAAACTCGCGCCAATGGCTCGGGATGGACGGCGATATGATCAGGCTATCGCCCTCTTTGCGAACACCGAGAACGTGCTCAAGCGCCGCGCGGTAAATCCAACCGGCGGCACCGGTGTACCAAGACCACCCGCCCCTGCCGCGATTGGCGCCGTCTGAGTAAACATCAGCGGCGACGACGTAGGGCTCAAGCCGGTAGCGCCGGCTGGCAGCGCGCGAAGCCGACAGATTGATCGGATTGATCAGTGACAGCAGCGCGCCCGCGGCATCGCCATCGCCGAGTTCGGCAAGCGCAATCACACACCACGCGGCAGCGTGGGTGTATTGACCACCGTTTTCGCGGATGCCCGGCGGGTAGCCCTTGATGTATCCTGGATCGCTTTTGGTTTTGTCGAAGGGCGGTGTGAACAGCAGCGCGAGGTGTGATTCTGCATCGATCAAACGGTCCTGCACGGCCGTCATCGCATGACGGGCGCGTGTCGCATCGCCAGCGCGCGACAGCACGCTCCACGACTGCGCGATGGAATCGATCTGACAGTCTTCACTCGACGCGCTTCCCAGCGGGCTGCCGTCGTCAAAATACCCGCGCCGGTACCAGCCGCCATCCCAGCCGTGCGCCTCGATGGCAGCGCGCAGGCTTTCGGCATGCTGGCGCCACAGCTGTGCGCGCTGTTGTTCTCCGCGGGCGTCGGCATGCGGCAGCAAGCCTTGGATGCAGGCGATGATAAACCAGCTCAACCAAATGCTTTCGCCCCGGCCCTCGATGCCGACCCGGTTCATGCCGTCGTTCCAATCGCCGCCTTTGAACAGCGCAAGCCCGTGAGCACCGGTTTCGAGAGACCGGTCGATGGCCCGGGCGCAATGCTCAAACAGCGAACCGTGCTGATCAGAAACGGACGGCAGGAAATAAACCTCGTGTTCGTGATCTTTCAACCGCGGGCCATCGATGAAGGCGACCGGCTCATCGAGCACGGCGCGATCGGCCGTTGTCTGCAGGTAGTGCGCCGTCACGTAAGGCAGCCACAGGCAGCTATCGGCGATGCGGGTGCGGACACCGTGGCCGGACGGTGCCAGCCACCAGTGCTGCACGTCGCCCTCGGGGAACTGGCGTCCGGCTGCTATCAAAAGATGAGCGCGCGTCAAATCCGGCCGTGTCATCGCCAGTGACATGACGTCTTGCAGCTGATCGCGGAACCCGAAGGCGCCGCCTGCCTGATACAAGCCGGCCCGGCCCCACAGGCGGCACGACATCGTTTGGTAGGGCAGCCAGCGGTTCATGAGAAGATCGAGGGTGCGATCCGGCGTTTTGATTTTGACTTGGTCGAGGATGCGATCCCAGCTCTGAACGGTAGCGCCGAGGGCAGCGCCGGCATCGGCATGAGCGTATTTTGCAACCAGACGCTGGGCTTCGTCTTTATTCGACGCATCGCCCAGCAGTGCGACGACTTCGACTTCACCCGCTGGCGGGATTTGCACCACGGTCTGTAGGACTGCGCACGGATCATGGCCGGTTCCGACGGTCGTGCGCATGCGGCGGTCCATGGCGAGGCCGGCTGGATTATCGATCGAGCCGTTGTGGCCAAGAAAGTCGCCGCGATCGGCGGTCCACACGGAGATTTTGCCGGACAGATGCGAAAACGCGACGCGATCAGGGAAAAAGTGATGCCAAGGATTGCGGGCGTAGATTGCGCCAAGATCGCCGTCGTAGGCGGTCGTGATGTGGGCTGCCGTGGTG
The DNA here is from genome assembly GCA_031369245.1 of Hyphomicrobium sp. Classification (GTDB taxonomy): domain Bacteria; phylum Pseudomonadota; class Alphaproteobacteria; order Rhizobiales; family Hyphomicrobiaceae; genus Hyphomicrobium_B. The sequence goes on from JANMOL010000421.1 coordinate 3,145, forward strand.
CGGCGTGACGATCCCAGCACCCATTCGACGTAACTTGTGACCGATAACCGGCGCGGCTTACCCGACAAATTTTTGATCGTCAGCCTCGACATTTTGACCGGGTCGTCGCCCGCCACAAATTGTTCGAGCCCGAGCGTGATGCCGCGCGATGTATGTTCAAATCGCGTAAAGCCCTGACCGTGTGCCACGCTGTACGCCGCGGCCGGATCGCGAACGGGCGCCGCCGTTGGGCACCAGACCTCGCCGGTTTCCTCGTCGCGGATATAGAACACCTCACCCGGCCGGTTGATGACTGGATCGTTGGACCATGGCGTGATCTGGCGTTCCCGGCTGTTGGTGCACCAGGTATACCCGCTGCCGTCCGCCGATACTTGAAATCCGAACGCCGCATTGGCGATGACGTTGATCCACGGCGCTGGTGTCGTCTGCCCGCGCTCAAGGTGCGTGACGTACTCGCGGCCGTCATCGCGAAATCCGCCATAACCATTGAAGAATTCAAGACCGGTGGTGGCGGCGGGCGGCGCTGCCTCGGCCAGGAATGGCTTGGGACGCGGGAGCGCCGCGTTGACCGGCACGCGCGACGTCAGCCGTACGATCTGCTCGGCCAGCGCGCCGCGCCGGGCGGTGAAGATGGCGCGTGCCGCCGCCGGCAGTGCCGCTAGCGTTGCGGCCTGCTGCAAGTCCGAGCGCAACAGGTAGACTGACCCCTTGGTATTGTCGCGGCCGAGGCGATGGCGGCCTGGAACGGACTGGCACAAGGTTTCGAGCGCCGTTTGCAATTCTTGCTGATAGGACGCTGAGTGATCGTTCAAGATCACCAGATCGACTTCGATACCTTTATTGCGCCAGTACTCGTAGGCATGCAGCAGCTGGCGAACGACGCCGATGTCTTCAATCTCGTCGATGCGAACGAGAACGATCGGCAAATCGCCGGAGATGCCAGCCGGCCACAGCGCTGAAAATCCCAGCGCACCGCTTTGCAAGACCAATTCAGAGGCCCGCAGCGCCGGTGACGAATAAACGAGTGCGCCCGCGAGCTGCTGGAACAGCATCGCATCGTCGGCATCAATGCCAAGGTGGCGCAACTCAACCAGTCCGTTGGTCCAGGCCAAGGTCGCTGAACGGGCGAAGGCTGAGGCGTCGGCATACTTTTCAATCAATGGCAAAAGCGCTTCGCGGCTGGCCGCCACCGCTGTCCAGAAGGAAACCCGCACGGTCTCGCCTGGCGGGACAATAACGGTCTGGCGGAGCGCGAACACCGGATCGATGACGGCGCCGGTGCTGCCGCCGAGCGGCCGGCCGTTTATGATGGCAATCGGCGACGCCAGCGTGCGGCCGCGCCCGATGAACTTGGCCCGGTCGGTCTCGTATTCAAAATCGCGGCGCGCGGACGGGCTGGCGGCGATGAACGCAGCCACATAGATGTCGCGGTCATTGGGGCTGCGCTTGCGGCGCCGGGCGATGAGGGCTCCAGCGCTTTCATCGACTTCGGTTTCGACGAACAGCTTTGAGAACGCCGGGTGTGCTGCGTCGGCGTCCAGCGGCCCGAGCACAAGTTCTTCATAGCTGGTGACATCGATCGTGCGCGGTTTCTTGCCGAAATTGCTGATGCTGACGCGGCGGCAGGTTGCATCATCTTCCGGCGAGACGATGATATCCAAGACAGTATTGAGGGTTCCGTCCGTGCGAGACAGGTGGACGCGATCTTCAGAAAACGCCGCCTCGGCTGAATGCGCTGCCATACCGACCGGGTTATTGCCCGCCGACCACATGGCGCCGGTATGCTTGTCGCGCAGATAAATAAATGACCCGAGATTGTCGAGCGCTGGATCGGCCTGCCAGCGCGTGACGGCCAGGCCGTTCCAGCGCGTATAGCCAGCGCCAGAGGCCGTGACCAGCACGCTGTGACGGCCGTTGGCCAGGAACTGGCAATCGGTCGTCGCGCCAAAGCGCACCGGGATGCGCCGAACCGCCGCTAAGCTCAGGTCGTCATC
>JANMOL010000472.1:0-3169 GCA_031369245.1 Hyphomicrobium sp.
CTCGGATCGGACCGTTTGCGCGCCTGCGGCCCGGCGCGCGGCTATCTGCGGATGTCCACGTCGGCAATTTCGTCGAAGTCAAAAACGTCACGATGGGCCCGGGCGCCAAGGCCAATCACCTGGCCTATCTCGGCGACGGCCAGGTTGGGGCCAAGGCCAACGTCGGCGCGGGCACTATTTTTTGTAACTATGACGGTTTCAACAAACACCGCACCGACATTGGCGACGGGGCGTTCATCGGCTCGAATGCGTCGCTGGTGGCGCCGCTTAAGATTGGCGCAGGCGCCTACATCGGCTCGGGTAGCGTGATCACCAAGGATGTGGCGGCCGGTGCGCTGGCTCTTGAGCGCTCAAGCCAGGAAGAACGCCCCGGCTGGGCCGAAAAATTCCGCACCATGATGGCGCGCCGCAAAGGTAAATCCTAACGGCGCACGGCTTTTGCACATGTTGCTGGAAACGTGTCCGGTTCGAGACGAACTGAAACACTCTGTGATTTGAGAACATCCTTAACCCTGGCCATCGTGTTAACAGGCGGCACGGGCGGGCGTCGAATTGAGGGACTAAAGACCATGTGCGGTATCGTCGGAATCCTCGGCAAAGCGCCGGTTGCGACCAACCTCGTCGATGCGCTCCGCCGGCTCGAATACCGCGGCTATGATTCAGCGGGCGTTGCGACCGTTGAAGGCGGCACGCTGGAACGCCGCCGCGCCGAAGGCAAATTGCGCAATCTCGAAAAGCGTCTGCTGGCCGAACCGCTGGCGGGCCGGACCGGCATCGGCCACACCCGCTGGGCGACACACGGCCGCCCGACTGAGCGCAACGCCCACCCGCACATGACCGGCAAGGTCTCGGTGGTCCACAACGGCATCATCGAAAACTTCCGCGAGCTGAGGCTTGAGCTCGAAGCCAAGGGCCACACATTCGAAACCGATACCGACACGGAAGCCGTGGTGCATTTGATTACCCACGAAATGCAGCAGGGCCTGGCGCCGGTCGAGGCGGTCAAAGCCGCGCTTGGACACCTGCAGGGCGCGTTCGCGCTCGGGATCATTTTTGCAGGCCACGACGATCTCATGATTGCGGCGCGCCAGGGCTCGCCGCTCGCGCTCGGTCACGGCAGCGGCGAAATGTACCTCGGGTCGGACGCCATTGCGCTGGCGCCGTTCACCGACACGATCACCTACCTTGAAGAAGGCGATTGGGCGGTGATGCATCGCGCGGGCGCTGAAATCTTCAATCGGGCGGGCCTGCGTGTCGAGCGGCCAGCGGTCAAATCGGTTGCCAGTTCGCTGCTCGTCGACAAAGGCAACCACCGCCATTTCATGGCCAAGGAAATTCACGAGCAGCCGGAAGTCATCAGCCACACGCTGGCGAATTATCTCGATATGGCGGCGGGCAAGGTCAACTTCCCAGATCTCGGGATCGATCTCGCATCGATCAACCGGGTGACGATTTCGGCGTGCGGCACGGCCTATTATGCCGGGCTCGTTGCGAAGTACTGGATTGAGCGTTACGCCCGCATCCCGGTTGAAATCGATGTCGCCTCGGAAATGCGTTATCGCGAAGCGCCGCTGCCGGTTGGCGGGCTTGCGGTGTTTGTTTCCCAGTCGGGCGAGACTGCCGATACGCTCGCAACACTGCGCTATTGCAAGGCCAACGGCCAGCGCATCGCGTCGATCGTCAACGTCCGCACATCGACCATCGCACGTGAATCGCACGCCGCCTTGCCAACGCTGGCCGGGCCCGAAATCGGGGTCGCCTCGACCAAGGCCTTCACCTGCCAGCTGGCCGTGCTGGCGTGCCTCGCTCTGGCCATCGGGCGCGCACGCGGCACGCTTGCGGCCGCGCAGGAAGCCGAAATCGTCAAAGCCCTGATGGAAGTGCCGCGTCACATTTCGTCGGTCATCCGCAACGAGCAGCCGTTCATCGCGATTGCGAATGAGCTCTCGAAAGCCCGCGATGTGCTCTATCTGGGGCGCGGCACGTCGTTCCCGCTGGCGCTTGAAGGCGCACTGAAGCTCAAGGAAATTTCCTACATCCACGCCGAGGGCTATGCAGCGGGCGAGCTGAAGCATGGCCCGATCGCGTTGATCGACGAAAACGTGCCCGTCATCGTCGTCGCGCCGGAAGACGAGTTGTTCGACAAGACCGTGTCCAACATGCAGGAAGTGGCGGCGCGCGGCGGGCAAATCATTCTGATCTCGGACGCTGCGCCGGAAAAAGTTTCCTGCAAACTTGCAGCCCACATCCGCATGCCGAAGGTCTCAGCCTTCACGACGCCGCTGCTTTATGCGGTGCCGACACAACTTATTGCCTATCATACGGCCGTCGTGATGGGCACCGACGTTGACCAGCCGCGCAACTTGGCGAAATCTGTCACAGTCGAATGACGGGGAAAACCGGGTGCAAGCCACAGCCCTGAAATTGCCTCCTTCGGCTGCTTGTCATAACGTTCCTTGAGGGGTGCGGCGTAAAGGAATCAGTGCCACCTGGGGAAGGGATTCGGCAAATGGGGCAAATCATCGGGTTTGCGCGCGCTTCGACACTCGCTGTCGTGGCGGCTTTAGCCGTTATAGCGACGCATGCGACGCCGGTCAGCGGCGCGCAGACAACAAAGCCTGCTGCGCCAGCCACACCGGCCGCGCCGGGCGACGCGGCTGCTCAGGCGCAAAAGACCGCCGAGGGCACGCGCCGCGCCTATGATGCCGGCATCAAGGCTTATCAGGCGGGCAGCATTCAGCCAGCCGTCGATCAACTGTCAGCCGCCCTGCGTGGCGGCGGCTTGCCAAGTACCGACATGGCCCGCGCGCTCTTTATTCGCGGTTTGGCTTACAAGAAACAAAGCAAGCCGGGTCTTGCCATCTCGGATCTGACAAGCGCGCTGTGGTTGAAGAATGGCCTGGCCGACGCTGATCGCCAAACTGCGACCGCTGAACGCGCTGAAGCCTACCGCATGGCTGGCCTGGGCGATGGTAACACCGGCAGCGAGACGGTGGCGGTCGCCGATCCGAATACGGCTGCACCCAAAGCCGTTGCGGCCGCGGCCACACCAGCTTCACCCAAAAAGGTCGTGGTGCCAGCACCCATTCCGGGCGCAACCGAGGTGACGCGGCAAGCGCCCGATAGCCAGGCGGCGATCGATGCAGCCAATGCCCGCCAGAACGCCAAG
>JANMOL010000477.1:0-1819 GCA_031369245.1 Hyphomicrobium sp.
CGGCCCTCATGCAAAAAGGTGCGGCGATCGGAATGAAGTACTCAGAACGCATGATGAATGACGGTAAACCGGCAGCACCGGAAGCACCGGAAGCGCCGGCAGCACTGGCAGTACCAAAGTAATTGCCCAATCCATCACCAGATAAAATTTGATCGAGCATGACGCAATTTGACACCGATCTGTTCGTCATCGGCGCAGGCTCCGGCGGCGTCAGGGCGGCACGCATCGCAGCCGGTCATGGCACGCGCGTCGCCATCGCGGAAGAATCGCGCTTTGGCGGCACGTGCGTTATTCGCGGCTGCGTGCCAAAAAAGCTGCTGGTTTACGCCAGCCGTTTTTCCGACGACTTTCGCGATGCGACGGGCTTTGGTTGGAGCACAAACGGGCCAGCCTTCGATTGGACCGCTCTGATTGCCGCAAAAAACCAAGAGATCAGCCGTCTCGAAGGGCTCTATCGCGGCACGCTGGAGCGCGCTGGCGTTGATATTTTCGAGGACCGCGCGGTTGTGACGAGCGCGCATTCCGTTCAGCTCGCCGCATCAGGCCGCACCATCACCGCCGGAAAAATTCTCATCGCGACCGGGGCCAAGCCGAACGCCGATACCAGTCTTGCAGGCGTCGAACATGTCATCACCTCAAATGAGGCGTTTGATCTGGCGGAGCTGCCGCGCCGGATCGTGATCGCGGGCGGCGGATACATCGCGGTCGAGTTCGCCTGCATTTTTAACGGTCTCGGGTCCGACGTCATCCTGCTCTATCGCGGCGAGAAGATTTTGCGCGGGTTCGATGACGATTTGCGCGACGGACTGACGGCAGCGATTCAGGCGCGCGGCATTCGCGTGATGACGAACGATGTGTTTTCAAGCATCGAGAAAACCGCCGGAGGATTGCGCGGCCTGCTGAAGGGCGGCGGCGTACTCGAAGCCGACCAGATCCTGTTCGCCATCGGCCGTTCACCCAACACCAGTGGCCTTGGGCTTGCCGACGCCGGCGTGAAAACGGGAATGTCCGGCGAGATCATGGTCGATGCCGCCAGCCAGTCGAGCACGCCCAGCATCTACGCGATCGGTGATGTGACCAACCGGGTCAACCTCACGCCGGTCGCGATCCGCGAAGGCCATGCATTCGCCGACAGCGCTTTTGGCCCGTCACCGTGGACGGTCGACTATGAGACGATCCCGACGGCGGTTTTTTCAACCCCCGAGATCGGCACGGCCGGCCTCAGCGAGCATGATGCCCGCTCCGCGTTCGGTTTGGTTGATATCTACAAGACCGATTTCCGCCCGATGAAGGCCGTGCTGGCCGGCTCAGCCGAGCGCACAATTATGAAGCTCGTGGTCGATGGCACGACACAGCGCGTTGTCGGCTGCCATGTCCTTGGCCGGGATGCCGCCGAAATCGTCCAGATGGCCGCGATCGCATTGCGCATGGGCGCCACCAAAGCCGATTTCGATCAGACGATGGCCCTGCATCCAAGCGCATCGGAAGAACTGGTCACGCTCCGCGACAAATGGACGGCCCATGCGTAAAAAGATATACCGGCCGCAAATCGCTATTGGTAATCAGGAGCAGGCGAAGTGACGAACCAGCGATCCATCGATGCCGCGAACGCCGCATTTTGGGATGAAATGTGTGGCTCAACGGCGGCGCTTAACCTCGGAATAGTTGGGAACGATCCCGCATCTCTTGCAAAGTTCGACCGCTGGTACTTCCATTTCTACCCGTATCTGGAAGCGGAAATCGACTTCGCCAGTGTCAGGGGCAAGGACGTTCTTGAAATCGGCCTCGGCTATGGTTCGGTGTCCCAACGCTTGGCAGC
>JANMOL010000503.1:0-6216 GCA_031369245.1 Hyphomicrobium sp.
CAAAGCCCGGGACCTTTGTTGTTTGTGACAGCCGCAATTCTACCGCTGGGCCGTTTTTCTCACGCATGCGAAGGCTTGCGTGCCGGTGTCGATGCGGACCGTATTGCCCGGGCACAGGCACAGGTAGCCGTCGCTGCCCGATCCGGTTTCGCGGATCATGCCGCCACGGCAAACAGGGGCTTGCGCGCTGGCGATCGTCACCGTTTTGACCGGCTCGGACGCTGCCGGTTTCACAACGGCGGGCTGAGCCGTTTCTGAGACAAAATTGGTTTTCTGCACGGTGACTGGTTTTTCAACTGTCACCTTGGCAACGGCCGCAGCCATCGGCTGGCACGACACCACGACAGCAGCGCCGATCTCGGTTTCCACGGTTTCCTGTTCGGCATAAAATGCGTGGTTGTTTTGAATGTCGTCCGACGGCGCCACGCGATCATAATTCCGCCAGTTGAAATTGAAGCGGCCCGTCGTGACGCGCCAAACCAGCGGCACCGGCATCGTCATGCGCCGGGCATCGGCCTTTTCGCGATCCGTGGCCGACAGTCCGTTGCACAGCGCGATGGCGTTTTGCGCGATCGCGCCCTGCGGCTCGGCGGCAAATTCAAACGTCTCTGACAGCGCAATCGAGCGAACGGGAGCCGCCGCACCCAGCGCGTTGACCGCGCCTGCATCCGTCCCGCCCGATGCCGGCTGCTTGAGCGACAGCTTTGAAGCGAGGATTTTGCGGTTTTCGCCGTCGGACGCTGGCTGCGCACTAAGGCGAAGCGGCAAACGCAGCGCCGCCGCCGCCAGATGGTCGTACCGGCCGTTGCTGCCGGCAACGGAAAGTTGCCCCGCCTCGGCGCCAGCCGCACCAGCCTCAGCCGTCAGTGTCAGCCTGTCGGACGCCTGAACCTCGCTCGCCAAACCAGCGCTCAGCAGCAAAACGGCCGAAACAAGCGCCATTCCCTGTGATGAAAAACCCTGTGATGAAAACTTGCCCATTGTAAAACTCCACAGCCCCAGCCTGTCCTTAGCCCAAGGCGCCATCGTCAAGCGCCCTCGTTATGGCCTCTGTCGCGCCTCCCCCCGCTAAGGTTCATGCCCGCAAGGAATACCGGCCGGGAGCCACGGCGCATTGTCATGACATTTGCTCATCCGGCGTCGTTACATCCGACGGCGGACAGAGATTGGTTAACCACCGCACTGCTAAATTGCAGGTCGGAACGCGGGCCGGATCGCACTGGCCGTCAGCACAACGGCACGGGTGGCCACATTGCACGTCGCGGAACAGCCGTCATGCAAGCATGCGAGGGTCTTGAAGCAGCAACAGTTTCGCCATAGCTGTGCGCAATGCTGCTGGTCAGGCTGCTGTGCGGCCGCTATTGTTTTATAGACCGCTCGAAGTTTGGACGAAGCAAAAGGTTACTGGTGATGCGTCGTGCACGGCGGCTTGTTTTGAGTGTGTTCTTGGCCCTTGGCAGTGTTTTGCCGGCTGTGGCCATCGAGCCGGATGACCTGCCGTGGGACGAGATCGACCGCGTCCTCAAAGAGCAGCCAGCAGCCATCGAGCCCGATGCTGGCAGCACGGGTGCTGGCCCAGAGACCGACGACCTGGAAAAGCCCTCGCCAGGCGCGCGCGATGAGCCTGACAGCGCCGCGCTACCTGCGGCGCCAGCAACCAGCCCCCAGCAACCGCCCGCCCAGGCGGCAATCGCGCCCGCAATCCCGCCCGCGGTGCCAGCTCAACCCGCAACCCGGCTGGAGCCGTCGCAAGCCATCGTGGCACCTGCCCAGGCCATGACGGCAACCAATCCGACATCGCCCAACACGCCAACGGCCCCGGCCGCTGCCGCCAGCCCGCCCGTTCAACCACCCGCGACCGTGCAACCGCCAATTCCCGTGATGGCCCCGGCCGAGCCGATGGCGCCACCGCCACAGGCCGTTCCCTCATCGCCCGTCACCCGCGCCACGATGGCCGTCGACGGCATCTTTTATCTGCCTATGAAGCGCTACTTCGAAACGCGCGCGGCCGTGGCGCTGAAGGAATTCACCGAGCCAGACCGCACCGCGCTGGCGGCCTTCTACACCCAGCGCATGGGTGCAGCCCTTTGGGTCACCAAAGACGGCTTTACGCCCGCGGCCCAGGACCTGATTTCGGAAATCAAGAAAGCCGATGATTGGGGGCTGAGTGCCGCCGACTACAAAATCCCGGGACTGACCAAGATCGGTACCGGTGAGTTTCAAGAGGATGATCTATCGGAAGGCGAAATCAAACTTTCGCTGGTCGCCATGGAATACGCCCGCCATGCGCGCGGCGATCGGATCTCCGAGCCATCGACCCAGCTGTCGTCGTACATCGATCGTAAGCCGCAACTCTATGACCGCCAGAAGCTGCTCGAAAACTTGGCAGCCTCGGCGTCAAAAAGTGAATACCTGCGCTCGCTGCATCCCAAGCACACGCAGTTTGTGCGCTTGCGTGAAAAGCTGCTGGCCCTGCGCGGCAACACCAATGCCGAAGAAATCGAAGACGTTCCGGACGGCCCGAAAATCACACCCGGCAAGAGCCATTGGCAAGTCGCGCTGGTCCGCAAGCGCCTCAAGGTGACGTCTCCCGGCCTGAAGCCCGATGGCACGGCTGGCGACGAAAACTACTATGATGATGTGCTGGCGCGCGCCGTCGAACGCTACAAAGAAGCCAATGATCTCGAACCGGTCAACGCGACAATCACCACGCCGCTGCGCAAAGCCCTCAATAAAAAGAGCCGGGTCAACGAAGCAACACTGATCGCCAACATGGAACAGTGGCGCTGGATGCCCGATGACCTCGGTGCATTCCACATTGACGTCAACATTCCCGAATTCGTGGTCCGCGTCGTCAAGAACGGTAAAATCATTCACGAAGAACGGATCGTCACGGGCCGATACGAAACGCAAACACCGATCTTCTCCGACCAGATGCGCACCATCGTGTTCCAGCCCGCATGGAATGTGCCAGAGTCGATCAAGGTCAACGAACTTCTGCCCAAGCTGCGCGATGGCGGCAATCCGATCGAGCGCCAGGGCCTGCTGATGCAGCGCAACGGCCGCGATATCGATCCGTGGGATGTCGACTGGAGCCGTCAGGATATCCGCCAGTATCACATCTACCAGCCGCCGGGCGACGCCAACGTGCTCGGCATCGTCAAGTTCTTGTTCCCGAACAAACACTCGGTCTATCTGCACGACACGCCGAGCAAGCGCTTATTCAACGAGAAAGTCCGCATGTTCAGCCACGGCTGCATGCGGGTGCGTAATCCTGTCCGGCTGGCTGAAGTGATCGTGGCCGAGGACAAGGGCTGGGATAAGGAAAAAGTTGAGGAGCTGATCGGCCCCGGTCCTGAAAATAACGATGTCGCACTCGATCACCAGATCCCGGTGCACGTCACGTACTTTACCGCCACCGTCACCGACAGCGGCGAGATCAAGACATTTGCTGACATCTATGGCCATGAGCAGCGCATCAAGCTCGGCGTCGACGGCCGCTGGGATGAAATCGTCAAAAACCGCGACCACCTGCTGCCAGCCGAGGATGTGCCCGTTGCCCGCAATCCCGATGACTGGGGCGATAGCGATGGCGCGGCCCCTGTTCGCCGCGCGCGTGCCCCGCGCTATACCTATCGTGAGCCGCCACCGCTGCCGCAACAGCGCTACAGACGGCCAAGCAACAGCGGCACGTTTGGCGAATTCCTGAGCAAGGCTCTGGGCGGCTACTAGACTATTGCCTGCCGCATGGCCCCGCGCATTTGCCTAGCGCATTTGCCCGGCGCATGGCCCCGTGCATTGCCCGCCCGTTGACCGCAGAAAATGCGCCAACAGCAAAATTCGACAGCGGCTATCGGGTCCAAACGGCTCGTCAAACGCCCTGGAGCGGGTCGCGTGAGCCTAGCCGGGGCAACACCGTTGTTTTGCCCCGTTGTTTAGCCCCTGAGCACTCCCGCCCTTTTATCGCCCTTTCGCCGTCGTTCTATCGCGCAGTGAACTGGTTACGGGGTCTTAAGGGTTAGGGGTTAACCCTTTCAGACCATCCGTTACGGGGCTTGGAGGCTCCGGGGGTCGTGTAGGGATTTGGGGAATAGTCGTGGCGTCTGGCCGCTCAGCAGCCTTTGTGGGCATGGCAGCACTTGCAGTAGCCGTGTGCCTATCCTCCGACCGCATGATCGCTGCCGGCGCGGGCGACCGCACGATTTCGTTCTACCACATCCACACCAAGGAAACGCTGACCGTCACCTACAAGAAGGCTGGCAGCTTCGTCCCCGACGCCATGAAGCAGATCGATTGGATCATGCGCGACTGGCGCAAAAACCAGTCCATAAAAATGGATGCGCAAACCATCGATCTCATCTGGGAGATGCACACCGAACTTGGCTCGCAACAGCCAGTGAGCATCATCTGCGGCTACCGCTCGTCGAGCACCAATACAATGCTGCGCCGGACCGTCGGCGGCCAAGCCAGTCAAAGCCAGCACATCACCGGCAAAGCCATCGACGTGACGTTTCCCGACGTGCCGTTGAAGCGTATGCGCTATTCAGCGCTGGTGCGTGAACGCGGCGGCGTCGGCTATTATCCGACTTCAGGCATCCCGTTCGTGCACGTCGATACCGCGCGCGTGCGCTCGTGGCCGCGGCTGCCGCGCTTCGAGTTGGCCCTGCTGTTTCCCGAAGGCCGTTCACGGCACATGCCGCAGGATGGCGGACCGATTACATCGAGCGATGTCCGCATTGCGCAGACAAAGTATCGCGAACTCGCAGTCCAGATCGCGCAGTTCCACGACACCCGTCACGGCCTCGCAGCTCCGACGCTGGTGGCTTCAGTCAACCCTTTGCCGCCGCCGGACGCCCCAGCCCAAAAGCCGCAACCGAAATTAGCGATGGCCTCGCTGACGGGCGCATCAGGATCGCCATCAAAACCACCCGCCACCGCGCAAGGCCTGGTGTGGCAAACCTCGCCGCCAGCCAGCACGCGGAAATTCGATTTGAAAGCCGAGCCGCTGCAGCAGGTCGCAGCCCTGACGCCCACAGCGGCGCCCGTCAAACCGAAACTCGTAACGGAGCCAAAGCTGGTTGAACGGACCTCGCGCTTCACGCCCAGCCCCTCCACCGCTGACCGCAACAAGCTGGCAGCCCTCGCCCAGCAAGCCGCTACCATGCCGATGCCGAAACTGGTTGCGGGTCCAGCACCCGCTGTCCGGCCGCAAAAGGCTCTGGCAGCCGCCGCCGCTGCTGAGAGCGGCAATCCTGCACAGCCCGCCGCCGCCGGCCAGCAGGTCGCAAGCCTTGCGCCGGAAAAATCATCATCCAGCATCACTGACATGAGCCCCGATAGCCTCGGCTCGGGCTGGGTCCAGGCGCCAGCCTTCGACGAAGACCACCCCGAGGAATTATCCTACCGCCCGTTCCCGCTGGCACCCCTGCTGACCGAAACCAGCTCAATCCATGATCCGCAGCTTGCAGGGCTCCAGCATCCCGATGTGGCAGCCACCCTCGACGCGCTCGACGATGACGGCACCATCGCGCCGATGAAATTCCGGCCCGGCCCGCAAGTCGCGCAGGTCATGTGGGCGCAGCAGTTCCAGGGCAAGGCCGTGCACGTCGACGCGCTCGAAGAGATCGAGCAGAGCCGCCTGCCCAAGGGCATGGAAAATCGCTCGGTGCGTACCACCGCCCGTTAAACGGGAGCAGGTTGAACGGCCGCGCACTCAGCCGCACGCGCTCACGCGCACCCACTGATACTCACTGCTCGGACTCAGCGGCCGATCGCTGCCGCGCCGCGCTTGAGCATCTCGGCGCCTGCAATCCCAACCAGCTTGCCGAGCGCCAGAAAATCCTCGCGCCGCGGGCTCGACCGCCGCCAAGCGAGCCCGATCGAGCGCGACGGCTCGGGATCGACAAAGCGGATCGTCTTGATATCCCGGCTGCGGCTTTCGACCCCGAGACAAATCTCGGGCAACAGCGTGATGCCAAGCCCAGCCGAGACCATTTCGACAATCGTCGTCAGGCTCGACGCACCAAACGTGTTGACCGCATCGACCTGCTGCAGGCTGCAATACGTCAGCGCCTGATCGCGCAGGCAATGGCCTTCTTCGAGCAGCAGCAGCCGGTCGCCCTCGACCAGCTCCTTGGTGGCACGCACCCGTCCGGTGAGCTTTTTGGATTTCGGCATCGCCAGCAAAAACCGGTCCTGGAAAATCGCCAGCGTTTC
>JANMOL010000383.1:0-4510 GCA_031369245.1 Hyphomicrobium sp.
GGTTGGCTGCCAGAATTTTCCGCCCGCTGCGCGCCGATTGAATGAGCGTCGCGGCATGCTGCATCGGGAAATAGATGTCGGCTGGCAGCTTGACGCTTTTCTTTTGCGGCTTGACGAGATCAACGCGCGTGCCGGTTGCCGTCACATCGCGGGCGGCGTCACCTTGGCTGGCTTCCGAAATGGCGTTGTCCTGATATTGCGAGGATGAGAACCGCAGGCGATGGCCAGCCAGTTCCTCCCAGCTCGAGGTCCGCATGTCGTTGATCGTCTCGGTGCCTTCCTGATTGGTCATGCGGGTTACAAAGCGCATGTTCTGGGTGTAGCCCTCGCACGCCGAACCGCTCAACTCATAGACCATGCGGCCCGACATATCGGCGACGCCCGAGCCGGGCGCGGCGTTGGCCAGCACAATCTCGTAGACCGCCCGGTGGGGAGCAAATTGCACCGGCTGTTCGGCCGCCATCGCGGTTGAGGCATTGCCTGCTGCCGCACCCATTACCAAACCAATCGCGGCCATGTGTTTGCGCGTCACACCAAACTCCTGAAAAACTTTAAATCGAGCAGCCAGCCGTTTCTACAATAGAGCGGTACGCTAGCATTGCAAAGTGGCACCGGCGCGGCCACAACACAGGCTGTCAACACCGCGAAGGAGGCCCGGCCGGCCATGTCGAGCAACGCTGAAACCCGGCTCGCTGCCCTCGGGCTGGTCCTGCCCGCAGCGCCCCCGGCGGTCGCGAATTACGTGCCGTATCTGATCAGCGGCGATCTGCTGTTCATCTCGGGGCAAATTTCCAAGGACGCCGACGGCTGCGTCATGACCGGCATACTCGGCGCGCCGCTCAGCATCGAGCAGGGCCAGCACGCCGCCCAGCTGTGCGCCCTCAATATCCTGGCGCAAGCCAAATCGGCGCTCGGCAGCCTTGACCGGATCGGACAGGTGCTGCGCCTGACCGGCTTCGTCGCCTCGCAACCGGCTTTTACCGGTCAGCCCCAAGTCATCAACGGCGCGTCGGATGTGCTGGTCGCGGTGCTGGGTGACAACGGCCGCCACACCCGTTCAGCGGTCGGGGTGACCAGTTTGCCGCTCGGCGCCGCGGTCGAAATCGACGCTATTTTGAAAATCGCCTAGAGACAAACTTGAGGCGCATGAGGGACTCACATGGACCGTGCCGCCTTCCTTCGCCCGATCGCGCACCGCGGCTTGCATGCAGCCCGGCGCGGCCTTGTCGAAAACACCCTGCCGGCCTTCGAAGCGGCGATTGCTAAAGGCTATGGCATCGAATGCGATCTCAGAGCGGCCGCTGGCGGGCACCCGGTGGTTTTTCATGATCTGACGTTGAACCGGCTGGTGCGCGGACGCGGCCCCCTTGCAGCGCTCGATCAGGCCGCCTTGAAGCGGACGACGTTTCGCGATGGCGTAACGCGCATTCCGGCGTTTGCAGACCTGCTCGATCTTGTCGACGGCCGGGTGCCGCTGCTGGTCGAGATCAAGAGTGAGTGGGATCCGCCCGACCGGGTCTTCCTCGGCAAGCTGTGCAAAATGGCGCAAGGTTATCGCGGCCCGATCGCCTTGATGTCGTTTGATCCGGCCGTCATGGCCAGCGTCAAAGAGCTTAGCCCCGGCGTGCCGCGCGGCATCGTCTCGGGCAACTACACAGGTGCTGGCTGGTGGAACCGCAAAATCTCGAAAGCCCGCGCGCTGCGCTTGCGCGATCTGTTGGAGAGCGCCGCCGTTGCGCCGGATTTTTTTGCCTATCAGATTGGCGCCCTGCCAACGCCCGTCACGCAATTCACCCGCGAGGTGCTTGGGCTGCCGCTCTTCACCTGGACAGTGCGCACCGCCAAGGATCGCGCCCGCGCCGCCAAGTGGGCCGATGCGGCCATCTTCGAAGGCTTTGAGCCGTGATCGTGCAGCGCTCGCCGCCTTATCCGCGCCGCGTCGCCTTGGCCTTTTCATAGAGCGGCATGACATCGGGCAAATTGGTTTGGATGTACTTGATGCGAGCTGGGCCGGACGGGTGCGTTGATAACCACGCCGGCGGCGCGCCCTTGGAGGCTTGGCTCATTTTCTGCCACAGCGAAACGCCCGCCCGTGGATCATAGCCGGCACGTGCCGCCAGCTCCATGCCGACAAGATCGGCTTCGCTCTCATCATCGCGGCTGAATTTGAGCGTCATCAGTCCGCCGCCGACCCGCGCCAGCTCGCCGACATTGCCGCCAACGAACACGCCCACCGCCATCGCCCCGATGCTGGTCAGTGTCGATTTGGCAGCCCGCTCGCGGGCATGCTCGCGCAGGGCGTGAGCCACCTCGTGGCCCATGACCATGGCCACTTCATCGTCCGTCAGATTGAGCTGATCGAGAATGCCGGTAAAAAATGCGATCTTGCCGCCCGGCATGCAGAAGGCGTTGATCTGCTTTGAGGCGATGACGTTGACTTCCCAGTTCCAGCCCTTAGCGCGATCGTTGAACTCGCCGGTAAACGGCAGCAGGTCTTGCGAGATTTTGCGCAGTCGCTTGACCTGGGGATGATCGTCAGGCAGCAGCGCCTGCTTCTGGAATGCCTGGCGCGTCAAGTCGTTGTATTGCAGCGTCGCCGTCTTTTCCATTTTATCGGCCGAGACGAGACGGCGCAAATAGGAGGCATTGCCGATCTTGACGCCTTCGCGGGCCACAACCGATCCGGCGGCCAGCACAGCCACGATCACGGTCGCTACAATTACGCGGGTCCAAAGCATGCGGGCCAATCTCCTGTTGCGCGCACAGTCTTGATCAGCACGTTATGCGATGTATCCGCATGATCCAAGCCTCGATCGCAGCGCAGGTCCGGTTGTTGGCCGTGATCCCGCCGCCGTTTCGGCCGTACAATACCATTGACGTGTAGCTGCGGGATAACGGCAGAATTGATGACGGAACGTCCGGACGGCATTGTGCGACTGGTCTCAAGCCTCAGCGATATCGACGCTGCGGCGTGGGACGCGTGTGCCAATCCCGATCCCGCAACCAGCAATCCCTTTGTCTCTCATGCTTTTCTGAAAGCCTTGGAGGACGCCGAAACCGTCGGCGGGCGGACCGGGTGGATCCCGCGCCACCTGATCCTTGAAGACGAGACCGGCGGCGTGGCGGCCGCCGCACCGTGCTACGTCAAAAGCCACAGCCAGGGCGAATACGTTTTCGATCACGGCTGGGCTGAGGCCTATGGGCAAGCGGGCGGGCGCTATTATCCCAAACTGCAAATAGCCGTGCCGTTCACGCCGGTGCCCGGTCCGCGCCTGCTGGTCAAGCCGGGCGCGCGCGCCGCGGCTGACGAGCAGCTTCTGGCGGCCGCCGCCATCGAGGTTGCTCGCCAGAACGGCCTGTCATCGATCCACATGACGTTCATGGCCCGCGACACGCAGGCGCGCGTTGCAGCCCTCGGTTACCTGCCGCGCGCGGGCCTGCAATTTCATTGGCACAACCAAGGCTACGCCACGTTCGACGATTTTCTAGGCTCGTTCGCCTCGCGCAAACGCAAGTCCGTGCGCAAAGAGCGCGCGGAGGCGCTGGCGCCTGGCATCACCATCGAGCCCATCACCGGCCGCGGGATCACGCAAGCCCATTGGGACGCGTTCTACGAATTTTACATCGACACCGGCAACCGCAAGTGGGGCCAGCCCTATCTCAACCGGGCGTTCTTCTCGCATCTTGGCCAGGCGATGCCCGAGCGCTGCCTGCTGGTGATGGCCAAACGCCACGGCAAATATATTGCGGGTGCGCTCAACATGATCGGCGGCGATTGCCTTTATGGCCGCTACTGGGGCGCGATTGAGCAGCACCCGTCACTGCATTTCGAAGTCTGTTATTATCAGGCCATCGACTTTGCCATCGCGCACGGCTTGGCGCGCGTTGAAGCGGGAGCCCAGGGCGAGCACAAACTGGCACGCGGCTATCTGCCGGTCGAAACCTATTCCGCCCACTGGATCGCTGACCCTGGCCTCAAACGCGCGGTTGAGCGCTATCTCAAACAGGAGCGCGCGATGGTCACGGAGAACTCCGCCGAGCTGAGGGACATGGGGCCGTACCGGAAAGTCGGCGGAATCGAGACGTGAGCGTGCTGCCCTAATTGGGGATTGCTGACCAGCACGTCGGTAATTGACGTTTTGTGCGGAGTGTTATTTCACGCCCGCTTCGTGTACGCATTCATAAAGCGCCGCCCCTCAATGACGAGAACGCCATGACCGCTTACGACGAGAGCAACATTTTCGCGAAAATTCTGCGCGGCGAGATCCCGTGTCACACGGTCTACGAGGACGCTGACGCGCTATGCTTCATGGATGTCATGCCGCAAGCGCCGGGGCACGTGCTGATTGTTCCAAAGGCCGCATCACGCACCATGCTCGATGCCGATCCGACCGTGCTCGCAAAACTGCTGCCGCTGGTTCAAAAAATCGCGGTTGCCGCGAAGGCCGCGTTCGCCGCCGACGGCATCACTGTCATGCAATTTAACGAACCCGCGGGCGGGCAGACGGTG
>JANMOL010000519.1:0-9006 GCA_031369245.1 Hyphomicrobium sp.
CATGCCGCAATCCGTGCTGCTCGATCTGCACAGCAAGCATCAATTCATCGAGACCTGCACGCGGCTTGGTCTCGGCGTGCCGCAAACGATGTCTGCCGATGACCCTGGCGAGCGGGCGATCACCGAGACGGCGAAGTTCGTTGTGAAGCCGGTCTTTTCGTGCTCTGGCCGCGGCGTTCGGTTTTTTGAGAAGGGCGCACACCTGCACGCGTCAGACATAGAAGAACAGTCCGTCGTTCAGGCGTTTGTTGATGGCGATCTCTACAGTACATTTTCCGTCGTGCATATGGGTCGCGTCTTGACGACCGTGATCTATCGCGGCGCAGTCATGTCGGGCAGCGTTGCGGTCTGTTTCGAGCGCGTCGAAGAATTGCCAGTGATCACCCGATGGGTTGAAACCTTCGCCAGCAAGCTGACCTACAGCGGCTTTGTGTCGTTTGACTTCGTTGTCGATCAGGCCGGGCGGGCTTTGGCGATCGAATGCAATCCGCGCGTCACCAGCGGCGTGCATTTTGTCAATCCAGACGACTTGGCATCAGCCATCCTCGATCCCGGCTCGATCGAAACGATCCGCTTTAGAAACGGACGGCTGTCACAGCAGTTTTTTCCGTGCCTGACAGAAACGCAGAAATCGTTCCTTTCGCCGCAGTTCCGGAGTAATTTCGGCTATCTGCGCACAGCGCGCGACGTCACCTGGAGCGCACGCGATCCGCTGCCGCTGCTGCTGATGCCGTTCACCGCCTATCAGATCATCGCGCGCTCGATTGCCAAGGGCCAAAGCTTTGGCGAAGCCTCGACGTTCGATATCAGCTGGCAGGATGCGGCCGTGGCGTCGCGCTAGGCCCGTTGGCTGCTCCGGTGGCGCACGCGGCAGAGGATCTGCTCGGCTGGCCGTGTGGTGAGCCGCGCAACGGGCCGCACTCGCTCAGGTTCGAGCACCTCGAAATCGAAGCGGCGCACCAGGCGGGCGAGGATGAGCGCGCTTTCAATGGTTGCAAACGCGGCTCCGACGCAGATGCGCTGCCCGAGACCGAATGGCATGTAACAGCCCGGTGTGAGTTCGCCTTCACGTTCCGGGTTGAAGCGGTCGGGATCGAAGGCGTTTGGATTGCGCCAATAGCGTTCGTGGCGGTGAATAGCCCACGGCGCGATCATGATCATCGCGCCCTTTTTGACTTTGTAATCGCCGATCATCGTGTTCTCGGCCGCGACCCGCGGGATGAACGTGATCGGTGGATACAGCCGCAACGCTTCGCGAAACACATTGCGGATATAGCTGAGTTTCTTCGTGTGCTCGAATTCAACCGGGCCGTCGCCGACCACGGCTGCAATCTCGGCCCGCATGCGCTGGAGCACGTCTGGCTGCGTTGCGAGGATGAAAAAGATCCAGATCAAAACGCTCGCCGTCGTCTCGTGCCCGGCCAGAAAGAAGACGCCGAGATTGTCGATCAGCTCTTCGCGCGTAAAGCCCTGGCCTGTCACGTCGTCGCGTGCTGCAATAATAGCGGATGCGATATCGTTGTAGGTCTCAGGCTTGGCGGCCAGATGCGGATCGACGAGGTCGCCGAGATGGCGGCGAATGCGCTCGCAGGCCGCTAGAACATGCTGGTGGTGCGGGATGTTGGCCCAGGGCGGATCGAGTATCAGCCGCTTGATCTCGACATGTGCGACGCTGCGCTCGAACTCGGTGAAAGATTGAAAAACATCGTGTGCGGTTTGCGATTTGAGCGACGTCGAAAAGACTGTGCGGGTGATAATGTCGGCCGTGAGATGGCTCATCGCGAGATCAAGTGAAAACGTCTCCTGGCGCTCGGCTAGTTCGTCGAGATGCATCTCGTAGTCGTCAACGGCCGCCGCCATGGAGACAAAGGCGCGGTTGATGCGCATATGGGAAAATGCTGGATCGACCATTTGGCGCTGACGCCGCCAACGTTCGCCGCTTGAGACAAACATCGAGTCCCCAACCAGGGGCTGGAGCGCACCGACCATTAGGTCATTTTTAGGATAAATATTGGTCGGGTCGGTCAGGATTGTGCGCGTCAGCTCGGGGGCATTGACGATGAGGATCGAGCGGCGTGAGAAACCGAGCGGTCCGACCGGCATGTGATAGGCGTTGGCTGGCAGCAGGCTCAGCAGATCGCCATCGCTGCGAAAAGCCGCCCGGACGAGGGCTGCAACGGCCGGCAGCGATTTTGGTCTTGGAGGAGTGTACACGGCAATCCCGGCAAGTTTTTTGGCGGCTTGAGCCGCGCCGCAGTGTTGCGAGGCAAGCGCTTCAGAATCAAATGTTTTTTAGTTCGTGCCGGGGCTTGAACCGCGGATAAATGTCAGTGCAAGATGAACCCGTTGTTTGTCAAACGCCCTTCGACGGGGAAAGCACGTTATGTGGCCTTTCTATGGGTTTGTTATCGCGCATATCGTGACGGGCGCGGTCGGTGTCGTGGCGTTCTGGGGGCCGATCCTGACCACCAAGGGCAGCCGGACGCATGGCCAATGGGGCCGCGTGTTCAACACCATGATGCTGACGACTGGGACCATTGCGATTGCGATTAGCACCTGCACGCTGATCTCGCCGCTGGAAACCCATACGCACCTAACCGATCCAGCACTCAAGGATCCAGCTCTCATTCGCGGGATCTTTGGCTGGATGATGTTGTATCTCGCCATCCTGACCATCAACCTCGCCTGGTACGGCTGGCTGGCGGTCGTCAACCGTCGCGATCATCAGCGCAATCTCGAATGGCGCAATCTGTTCCTGCAGTTCGCGGTCATCGTTGCAGCACTGAACTGCGCATTCCAGGGCTGGCTGATCAATCAACCGTTGATGATGGGGATCTCGATCATCGGTCTTGCCGCCGGAGCGACCAACTTATATTTTCTCTATAAGCCTCATCGCGGCCGTAACGATTGGTTGAACGAGCACATCAAGGCGCTAGTTGGCGCGGGCATTTCGGTCTACACCGCGTTCTTCGCTTTCGGGGCGGTGCGGATGATGCCGCAACTTGCACTGAACCCGGTGCTGTGGTCGATCCCGCTCATCACCGGCCTCAGCCTGATCGTGTATCATCAGCGGGATGTCGCCAAGAAATCGAGACTGCAGCAGGTCCCGGCCAATGCAACGCCAAGGGGCGGCTGACCGGCGGTGATCACGTCCAACAGAAAGCTGCGGGATGGCGCCTGACCGGATCATTGTTATTGGTGCTGGTGCCGGGGGGCTGGCGGCTGCGATCGATCTGGCGCGGCGCGGGGCCGACGTTACCGTGCTGGATCGGGCTGCGGGTCCGGGCGGGAAAATGCGCCAGGTTCAGGTCAACGGCGCGGGCATCGACGCTGGGCCGACCGTGTTCACAATGCGCTGGATCTTCGAGCAGCTCTTTAGCGATGCGGGCGCGCGGCTGTCAGACCATCTCGAACTCATTCCAACGAACATTCTGGCGCGTCATGCCTGGCGGGCCGGGGGGCGGCTCGACTTGTTCGCCAGCGTTGATCAATCGGCCGACGCCATCGGTGATTTTGCGGGTGCCGATGAAGCGCGCGGGTATCGTGATTTTTGTGCTCGCAGCGCCGATATGTATCGCACGCTGGTCTCGACATTCATTGCGTCGGAACGGCCATCGAACCCGCTCGATCTGGTGATGCGTGTTGGATTTGGCCGCCTCGATGCGCTGTGGCGGACCGCGCCGATGAAGACGATGTGGGGCGCACTGTCTGAAAACTTCAAAGATCCGCGCCTGCGGCAGCTGTTCGGACGCTACGCAACCTATTGCGGGTCATCGCCGATGCTGGCACCTGCCACACTGATGCTGGTGGCGCATGTCGAGCAGGACGGCGTTTGGCTGGTGCGCGGCGGTATGCGCAAGGTTGCCGAAGCGCTGCAGTCACTGGCGGAAGCACAAGGCGCTCAGTTCCGCTATGGCGCGCATGTCTCGGAGCTTGTGGTTGAAAAAAACCGGGTGGCGGGCGTTGTTCTCGCCAGCGGTGAGCGGATGGCTGCCGACGCGATCGTGTTCAACGGTGACGCATCGGCCTTTGAGCAGGGATTGCTTGGGCAATCGGCCAGCCGTGCAGCCCCGGCAACACCCCGAGCGGCGCGGTCACTATCGGCTATCACGTGGTGCCTTCATGCGGGCACGCACGGCTTTCCGCTGGTCCACCACAATGTATTCTTCGCTGAAGATTATGCCCGCGAGTTCGATGCCGTGTTCAAACAGCGCGGGATCACAGACGCTCCGACCGTCTACATCTGCGCCCAGGACCGCGGCAGCGAAGAGCAACCAGCGGCCGGTGCAGCCGAACGCTTGCTGGTCTTGATCAACGCGCCGCCGGACGGCGACGTGCGGTCTTTCTCCGCTGGCGAGATCGCTGATTTTGAGAGACGGACGTTCAGCCTGCTGTCGGCGTGCGGACTTGAGATCGCGCGCAGCGATCCGGCCAGCGTCGTCACCGCGCCGTCAGATTTCAACGCGTTGTTCCCAGCAACGGGCGGCGCGCTGTACGGGCGCGCAAGTCACGGCTCGACGGCGACGTTTGCGCGTCCGGGAGCGATAACTCAAATTTCCGGGTTGTACTTGGCTGGCGGCTCCGTCCATCCAGGCCCCGGCGTGCCGATGGCGGCGATGTCTGGTCGGCTCGCCGCTGCTCGGCTGCTTGAAGATCGGGCGGCCGCACGATCAGGTAGACGGTCTGCGAGTACGGTGTCCCTGACGGTGCCCGACTAGCATTGTGGTTACGCGCCGTCTGACGATGGTCTGGCCACGTGACGCGATCAGCGCTGAGCAATGATCGCTGGATCGGGCACGATCTGATCGAGTATTTTTGCAGACGATACAACGCCCGGCAGGCCGGCACCGGGATGCGTTCCCGCTCCCACCAAATACAGCCGCTCGACTTCTTCGCTGAGATTGTGCGGCCGGAACCACGCGCTTTGCAGCAGTTTGGGTTCGAGCGCGAAGGCGGCGCCGTTGAGCGACAAAAGCCGGTCTTGAAAGTCCTGAGGTGTCATTACGCGCGATGTCACGATGGATTGACCAAGACCCGGCAGTACCGTCTCTTCCAGGCGCTTTTGGATCTGCGCGCGATAGTGTTCGGCTTCATTTTCCCAATTGACGCCGCTCTGCAGATTGGGCACGGGCGCCAGCACATAAAATGCATCACAGCCCGCTGGCGCAAGTGACGGATCGTTTGCCGTCGGCCGGTGCAGATACAGGCTGAAATCTTTGGCGAGAACTTTCTTGGTGAAGATGTCTCTGAGCAGCTCGCGGTAGCGCGGGCCGAGGACCATCGTGTGGTGATAAACGTCGTCAAATTTCCGATTGGTGCCAAAGTACCAGACGAACAAACTCATCGAATAGCTCGCGCGCTTCAGCTTGCGGTTTGTCCAACGGCGCCGGCCGTGCTCCGACAACAGCCGGCTGTAGGTCCATCCAACGTCAGCGTTTGAGACGACAACGTCAGCGGGGATGATTTCCGCAGTCGACAGTCGAACACCGCTGGCGCGCCCGGCCTCGACGAGGATTTGATCGACATCGGCGTTGCACTGGACCACGCCGCCGAGCCGTTGGACGAGGCTCACCATGCCGCGCACCAGCGCGCCTGTGCCGCCCATCGCATAGTGAACGCCATAGGTCCGCTCGAGGTGCGCGATCAGGCAATAATAGGCCGTGGTCGTAAACGGATTTCCGCCGATGAGCAGCGGATGAAAGCTGAACACGAACCTCAGCTTTTCGTTTTTGAAGTACTGACTAACTTTAGCATAGACGGACCGATAGCCGCCGAGCCGGACCAGATCGGGTGCTGCGCCGAGCAGCGTGCCGACGCCGTGGAACGGCTGTCCGGCGAGTTTTTCAAACGCTACCGCATAGATGTCGGCACTGGCGCGCATATAGCGCTCATAGCCTTCAAGGTCGCGCGGCTCGATGCGGGCAATTTCGGCGCGCATGGCGTCCTGGTCGGCCGACGCGCAGAACACATCGCCATCATCAAAACGGATTTTGTAGAACGGATCAATCGATCGCAAATCGACGTCGTCAGACAGTTTGCGGCCGCACAGCGCCCACAATTCCTCGAAAAGATAGGGTGCGGTGATGATCGTCGGGCCGGCGTCAAAAGTGAAGCCGTCTTGTTTGTAGACGTAGGCCCTGCCGCCGGGCGCATCCAGCCGCTCCAGGATCGTGACGCGGTAGCCGCGCGCACCGAGGCGGATGGCAGCGGCAAGACCGCCGAAACCCGATCCAATGACAATCGCATGCGGGCGGCTATCGACCACGGCGTCAAGCATATCCGGCCTTTTACCAAACTTTTCGTAGAAACGAACGGGCCGCGCTTCTGGATCGGGGAATACAAAATCCCAGTCCGAAAGCACGGCCCGCCGCGACGTAAAATCTTCATCAGCGAAATATCGTTCGTCCGCTGATCACGGTGAGTAGTTGTACGTGGTTGGGCCAAGGCCGTGCTTGAGGCCCCAGTCATACCAATTGTCAACAGCGGTTCCTGTCAGCAGGATGCCAATGCCGCCGGTTAAAGGGCACAACACGGCAAACCACCACGCCCAACGATGAATCGATTCCATGCTGGCATTGAAGCCCATCGTCCAGCGCCAGAAGAGTGCTGCACGCTCGGACGCCGTTCCGCGATCCGTAATTTGCTCGATCTCACGTTCGCCGCCGTAGCGGCTGACGGCAAGAATGGTCGCGCCGTGCATGGCAAACAGAAGTGCTGAGCCATACAAGAACACGATCGAGAGCATGTGGAACGGATTGTAGAACAGGTTTCCATAGTTGAGCGAGAAGTTGTTGGTCCAATCGAGATGCGAGAAGATGCCAAACGGCACGGCTTCGCTCCAGCGTCCCATCAACAGCGGCCGGATGAATCCAAGCACGAGATAGAGCCAGATGGCCGCGGCAAACGCCCAGGCAACATGAGAGCCCATGTTGAGCGCGCGGGCGCGCCGGTACATGCGAAGCCACCAGGTGAGGATCGAGGTCGTCAGGAAGAAGCCGGCCATCAGCCACCATCCGCCTTCATTGAGCGGGGGAAAGCTGAGACCGTATTTGGCAGCCGGCGGGTCGAGCGTTAACCAGAACAATTCGCGGACGAAGCGGACTGGATCCCAGCCGACGGACGCCAACATATTGAGGCCGATGATTTCGAACGCCGTGACGAAACAAACAATTGAGATGACGCCGAGCGTACCGAGGTAGATCGGCCCAACCTGCGCATCCCCTAGTTTTCCTGCCAGGTAGGAAAACGACGGAACCATTGTGCGTTCAGAGTCACCTGGCGGCAAGTGCACACCCAGTTCAGGAGGCGATCTCAATTGAACCTGGGTGAAGATGTTTTGATAGGTCGACATTTCTTATCCCCTTGGCTCAAGACCAGATCTTTAAGCTGTTGCCGATACGGCCCAAGTCCCACCAATCAGACCACGGGTTACCTTCCGCCCACAGCGGTCCGCTGATGATGATGCAGACGGCGCTAAAGAAAACCGCCGACACTGCCAGCAACAGACCAAGGCGGTGGATGCCCAGCGTTCCGATGGAATAGCCGATGGTATCGCGGAAGAACGTGTTCTCATGCTCTGGTGTTTTGACGACTTCGCCCTTCGGGGGGTTCGTTGCAGACAAGATCAGCGAGCCGTGAAGGCCGAGCGCGAGACAGGTTGTAAAGAACAGCGCGATCGCCAGCATGTGCGCAGGGTTGTAGTGGAAGTTACCGTACTGGTAGCCAGTTCCAGAAACCCAATCGAGATGGCTGATGATGCCGTACGGGAAACCGTAGTGCCAAGCGCCCATGGCGATCGGGCGGAAAACAACGAGCGTGACGTAAGCTAAAATCGCAAAGCCAAAAGCGACAGGCACATGAAGCCCCATGCCGAGCTTTCTCGCGATTTCTACTTCTCGCAGGGCCCAAGATACGAACGCGCCGATGGCGCAGACCGTGACGACTTGCCAGATGCCGCCCTCGAGCATCGGCGCTGCACTGAGCCCGTATGCTACGTCCGGCGGATTAATGCTGATCCGCCAGATATTCCAAGTTGGTCCGTGGGCCGCGCCCCACAAAATCATGCCGACGCCGACCAAAGTGAAGAAGATTGAGGTAATTCCGAAGAAGCCGACAAAAAACGGCCCGATCCAGAAATCGAACAAATCTCCACCGATCAGCGTTCCACCGCGAACGCGGTACTTTCGTTCAAAATTGAGCATAGACATGGCTGGATCCTCTACTCAGTCGGCATGCAGCCGGCTGCCTCAGCTTTTCGGACTGGGAACGGACCAACCCTCCTTGCGGAGACTTTGCCCGTTCCCACTTTAGTGCGCAGCCTTAGGCTGCTTTCTCGATGACGAGCGGTGCTTCGATAGCCGACGTCTTGACTGCCGCAGCGCGCGGACCTTCGATCCAATTGAACCGGCTGGTGCTCAGCAGGATAAAGTGGATGATGATCGCAAGTGCAAAGAGGAAGGTAGCGAGTGCGACCAGCGTACGACGCGGATCGAATAGAAGCCACATTCTCCACATGATCGTGCCTCCTAAGCTTTCAATGAAGTTATGTAGTTAGCGACCTGTGTGGCTCCGTCGATCAAGGACACATAGCCCCCGGGTCCTGGAAGCCACGGACGCCATTGCCATACAAGGATATGGGCAACGAGCGCGATGATCGTGAACGCCACGAAGCTTGTCATGAAGACGCTGTGGAATTCCTTCGCCTCCTGCGCCGACAGTCCCGAGGCAGAGCCGGCTCTGTTATCAGCAGCCATTTTCAGTACTCTCCGTTTTTGGCCTTTCGGCCGTTACCGCACATCTCCCGCACGGCAGGGACGACCATGACGACACGCGTCACGGATAACATCCGCCCAATTGACCGGGCGGAATTCGATGCATGCCGCTAGCCCATGAAGGCGTATGCAGCACAGGTGTTTGCAGCCTCCTTGGCTTGCTCAAGAACGGACTTGCGCGCCGCGGACTGATGCAGCCAGCGGGCCAGCACGATGCCCGGATCGCCGGCATTAC
>JANMOL010000523.1:0-5454 GCA_031369245.1 Hyphomicrobium sp.
CCGTCGAACTCCATCAGCGCGCGGATCAGCGCCTCACGGCTGTCAATGTCGAGATGGTTGGTGGGTTCATCGAGGATCAGCAGGTGCGGCCCGTGAAACGCCGTCAGAGCGAGCAGCAGGCGGGCCTTTTCGCCGCCAGAAAGGTTCTGGCATTTGGTATCGGCTTTGTTGGCGCTGAACCCGAACGAGCCAAGCTTGCCGCGCCGCTGGGCTTCCGTTGCGTCGGGTAAGAATTTCAACATGTAGTCGTACGGCGTCTCAAGCGGATTGAGATCGTCGAGCTGGTGTTGAGCGAAATATCCGGTTTCGATCTTGTTGGCCCCGAACACCTTGCCGGTGAGCGGTGACAGCCGCCCGGCAATCAGCTTGGCAAATGTCGACTTGCCGTTACCGTTCTGGCCGAGCAGTGCGATCCGGTCATCATGGTCGATGCGCAAATCAAGCCCGCTCAGGATCGGATTGCCAGCCTCATAGCCCGCACTCGCGCCTTCGAGACGGATCAGCGGACTGGCGATCATCTTCTGCGGCTGCGGCAGGTGAAACGGCACGACGCGATCATCGACCTGCGCCGCAATCGGCTGCATTTTAGCAAGCGCTTTGACGCGGCTTTGGGCCTGCGACGCCTTGCTGGCTTTGGCCTTGAAGCGGTCGATAAACGTCTGCAGGTGGCGGCGCTGCTCATCCTGCTTCTTTTTGAGTTTCAATTCGAGACGCTGGGCTTCGCGCCGGGTCTCCTCGAAATCATCGTAGCCGCCCGCGTAAACGGTCAGCTTGCCGCGATCGAGGTGTAGGATCGAACCGACGGCGCGGTTCAACAGATCGCGGTCGTGGCTGACGATGACGACGGTGTGGGGATACGTTTTGAGATGGCTTTCAAGCCACAGCGTGCCTTCGAGATCGAGGTAGTTTGTCGGCTCGTCGAGCAGCAGAATTTCAGGCTCGAGAAACAGGATCGCGCCGAGCGCCACGCGCATGCGCCAGCCGCCAGAGAACGCCCGGCAGGGGCGGCGCTGAGCCGCTTCATCAAAACCCAGACCTGAGAGAATTTGCGCGGCTCGTGCGGGCGCCGCTTGGGCACCGATATCAGTCAGCCGGATTTGAATTTCGGCGATCCGGTGCGGGTCGCTGGCGTGCTCGGCCTCATCCAGAAGGCTGGCGCGTTCGGTATCAGCCGAAAGCACCCAATCGATCAGGCTGTCATCGCCGCCAGGCGCTTCCTGCGCCACGTGGCCGATACGGGCGGTGCGTGGGGTTGAGATCGAGCCGTCGTCGGGCGCGATTTCGCTTTTCAACAGCCGCAGCAGCGTGGTCTTACCCGCGCCATTGCGGCCGACAAGCCCAACCTTATGGCCGGTCGGGATCGCGGCCGTCGCCTTGTCGAGGATCAGTTTGCCCTCGATCCTGTAGGTCAGGTCGTTGATATGCAGCATGGGAGCAGCCGATAGCGTGTCGGCTGGCCGCTGTCACGGGGACATCAGAGCGCGATGCCCAGCCGCGTCAGAATGGCCGTCATGGCGAGATAGGCGGCGAACGTCAACGCTGCCGCAATGGCCAGGCTCGGCCAGAAGCCAAAACCGCGGCTGAGCAGCAGCGGAAGGGCCACAAACAGCACGAGCGACGGCAAGACGTACCAAAAAATGCTCTGGGACAAGCTGGCAATTTTCGCCGTATCGCCGGTTTCGCCATACAGCCACACGAACGCCAGCAGCGACGTCAGCGGCAAGGAAGCGATGACGGCACCAAGCGTGCTCGAGCGCTTGGCGACTTCCGAAATTGCGACGACGAGGACGGCGGTGATCAGCACTTTGAGTGCGGCATAAACCATGACGCGCCGCTAGCCAGCCACAACGGGCTTCAGCGTCTCAAACAGCAACCGGTCTTGTGCGGCCTTGTCCTGGACCGCGAGATGCGCCGTGAACCAATCCTGCACCATCCGGCAGACCTGATCGGGTTCGCGCTTTGAGAGCAGCCGCGGATTGGAGAATACCTGCAAGTCTTCTTCCTTCCAGCCGAGCTTGCCGAGTTCTTTGATCAGGATATCGTAGTCGCCCTTCACGGCTGCGGCATGCTTGGCGGGCGTCTTCGTGCCGTCCGAAATAGCATCAAAGATAGCCGAAACCTGGGTATTGAGTGCGTTGGCGGTTTCAGGCTTTTCCATCAGCTGCACAACGGCCGGGCTGATCTCACCCTTTGAGATAAAGCCATAGCAGGCGCTCACGCTTTGGGCCCGTAACGCGCGTAGATTTTCAAGAAAAGCGGTCGCAACTTTCTTGAGCTTTTCAGGGCTGGCGGCTAGCGCCTTATCAGCGTTCTGCCGGCGCAGCGTCACAAGTCCTTGTGCGAGATGAAGGGCAATATCGTTTTCAGGCTTCTTATCGGCCGATAGCTTTTCAGCAGCCGCGATATGACCGACATACCAGTCTGGGAAATTCTTTTTGATCGTCGCCCATGCCGCAATTTTTTGCAGGCGCAAGTCAATCTGAGAGCCAACGATCGACGGCGGCGCGGCCGGCGGTTCTGGGATTGCGGGAACAGCTGCAACCACTGCCTCGACCGGCGGCGCAGTCACGACTGGCGGCTCGGGTTCAGCGGGCGTTGCGGGCGCTGCGGCAACCGCTGCAGTTTCAACCGGCGCCGCGTCGGCAGGGCTGGCTGCGATCTCGACGGCTGACGTTGATGGCGGATCAGAGGCTGTGCCGGTTACGATGCGCATCAACGGCTCGCGGTAGCTGACGAGCGCAAACGCGCTGCCGCCGACAAGCGAGACGACGACGGCGGCCATGGCGATCCGGCGCAGCAGACCGCCAGCGGGTGATGCGGCGTCCCGGTTCGGATCGCCATCGAAATCAGACGATGGAGTGGGCTGCAGCGCAGGATCCATGCCAGCGGCCGACGGCTGCGGCGCAGCGGGTTGGAAGATGGCCGGAAACACGTTCGTTGCAGCCAGCCACTCGGGCATACCGGGCCGCCAAATCAGGTCGGTGGCACGCAGATAGTTATGCGCAACAAAGGTGCGCATTTCGATGTCGGTCAGCGGCCCGTGCTGTTTTCCATCACGGGCGATGTACCACTGGATGTCGTTCGTCTGTGCGTTCATGGACCGATACTTAGCACACGTTAGGTCTTACGACCGGTATAGCCCCGTGCGCCCCCGCGCCCGAGCAGAATGTTCACACGCCGCGGCCCGCGTCAATCCGGCCAAGGGCCGGAAAATGCAGCTATTCCAGCGGTGGATAGGCAACTGAAACGGACCAGGGCATGGCGGCCTGCCGTGCGGCGGTCGCGCGCTTGTGATGGGCTGGGGCCGTGGCTATAACCCGCGCCAAGCAATCGCAAAATGGGAAAGAGAGATCGTCGGATGGCCATCGAGCGCACATTCTCCATCATCAAACCGGACGCCACGCGGCGCAACCTCACCGGCCAGATCAACGCCGTCATCGAAGCCGCTGGCTTGCGCATTGTGGCGCAAAAGCGGGTCCGGTGGACCCGCGCCCAGGCCGAGAAGTTCTATGAAGAACATAAGGCGCGGCCATTTTACGGCGAACTTTGTGAATTCATGACCTCGGGCCCGATTGTCATGCAGGTTTTGGAGGGCGAAGGCGCCATCGCGAAGTATCGCGACGTCATGGGCGCGACCGATCCCAAGGAAGCGGCGGCCGGCACGATCCGCAAGCTGTTCGCGGAATCCAAAGGCTCGAACTCATCGCACGGCTCGGACAGCCCGGCGTCAGCTGATCGCGAGATCGCCTTGAACTTCCGTCTCGACGAGATCGTTGGCTAACGTGTAGCCGCTCATTATCAGATTTTCGAAAAGGCTCCGGTTGCGGAGCCTTTTCTTTATGCGGCGCTGGCGAGCTCGCGCGCGAACACCGCTTCATCGAGTGCGCCCTCCGATTTCGAAATGACGATGGTCGCGACGCCGTTGCCGATCAGGTTGGTCAGCGCGCGGGCCTCAGACATGAAGCGATCGATGCCGAGGATCAGCGCAATCGACGCCACGGGGATGTGACCAACCGTGCTGAGTGTGGCAGCCAGCGTGACAAAGCCCGAGCCAGTGACCCCGGCCGCACCTTTCGACGTCAGCAGCAGAACGCCAAGCATGCCGAGCTGCTGCCACAGCGTCAGATCGGTATTGGTCGCCTGCGCCAGGAACAAAGCCGCCATCGTCAAATAGATGCAGGTGCCGTCGAGATTGAAGGAATAGCCGGTCGGGATGACGAGACCGACAACAGTTTCCTCGCACCCGAGCTTTTCCATTTTTGCAATCATGCGCGGGAGAACGGTCTCGGAAGATGAAGTGCCAAGGACAATCAGCAGCTCTTCTTTGATGTAAGCGATAAATCGAAAAATCGAAAAACCGTAGAAGCGCGCGACCCCGCCCAGTACGCCGAAAATGAAGATGAGGCACGTCAAATAGAAACTACCCATCAGCCAGGCGAGGCTGGCGAGCGACGCGACGCCATATTTTCCGATCGTAATCGCCATCGCGCCAAAGGCACCGATCGGCGCAAGCCGCATGATAAAGCCGACAATTTTGAACAGCACTTGCGCGATCTGGTCGATCAGGCTGACGAGCGGCGTTCCGCGATCACCAAGCGCTTGCAACCCGAAGGCAAACAGAATTGCGATCAACAGCACTTGCAGGATGTTGCCGTCTGCAAAGGCGCCAATCAGCGTCGCTGGAATAATATCGAGCAGAAAGCCGATCGTGCTTTGGTCTTTCGATTTTGTGACAAAGCTCTCGATGGCTTTGGTGTCGATGCTGGCCGGATCGATGTTCATGCCCGCGCCAGGCTGCACCAGATTGACGACCAGAAGTCCGGCGGCAAGCGCCAGAGTTGTAAGGATCTCAAAATAAATGAGCGACTTGACGCCGACGCGTCCGACCTTTTTGAGATCGCGCATCGATGCAATGCCATGCACGACGGTCACAAAAATAATCGGCGCGATGATCATTTTGATGAGTTTGATGAAGCCGTCGCCAAGCGGCTTCATGGCCTCGCCCGTTGCCGGCGCAAAGTGCCCGAGCAGCACACCGGTTGCGATGGCCGCCAGCACCTGAACGTAGAGATGCTTATAGAATGGCGTTGGACCTGCCGTGCTCGTCGCTGCCGTGCTCGCCAATGTTCCGGCTTGTCCGCCCATGCCCTGCCCCGTGCTGCCGACGACTCGCTAAGACGCAGCCTAATGCGGTTTCGGGCGGAAAGGGCGAGGTGATGCGGAGCCGGGACACGGGGGTGTGAATGGCCGGCTCCGAGACGTTAAAAGACCTGATGATATTATTTGGCGACTTGCCTTAGGCCGACGCCACCCAGCAGCCAGAAACGAAACCAAACGCAACCGCATCCGGATTTCGACGTGCCGTCTCTAGCAGCTTGTCGGGCTGCTCGACCTCCAGTTGCTTATCTTTGCGGCGGTTCGCTTTCGCGCCACTGAGCAAAAAAACTGGTTTTC
>JANMOL010000527.1:0-14074 GCA_031369245.1 Hyphomicrobium sp.
GTCGTGGCGGGGACCGCATTGCTGGGCAACGGTGGTGGAGCACCCCCCGCCGCCGACGACCCGACGCCGAGCGTGGTGGTCGCCGAAGAAACCAGCGCCAAGCTCGGCAAAGTCGCGCAGCCGCTCAGAGCGGCGCTGACCGGGCGCACGGTGTCGCCGCCGGTTTTCGACGTTCTGGAGGTTTTAGGCCGGGACGAGGCAGTAGCGCGGCGTGCGGACGGCGCGCGCTGAGCCAATAATCCAAGGGCTTGAATAAAGCCCCT
Source organism: Hyphomicrobium sp. (assembly GCA_031369245.1). Classification (GTDB taxonomy): domain Bacteria; phylum Pseudomonadota; class Alphaproteobacteria; order Rhizobiales; family Hyphomicrobiaceae; genus Hyphomicrobium_B. The sequence goes on from JANMOL010000527.1 coordinate 264, forward strand.
GGGCTCCTTCGAAAGGCGGCATTGCCGCACTGCAAAAAGACGGCTAAACCCTTACTGCAGCAGCGTCATTTCACGCGAGTTGAAGCAGACGGACGCATCCGCGAAGGCTGCCGGCGGTTTCAACAACCGCCATCACAGGCCAACGCAGACCTCGGTCAGGGTGCATCTAGGAGGTGAGCGATGAATATGCACGATAGCAAGCCCGGCAGCCCGAAGACGGGCGCGTCAGCCCATCTGTCGGTCGACGGCAAGAGCGTTGAGCTGCCGATCCGCTCAGGCACCATCGGGCCTGACGTCATCGACGTGGCGCAGCTCTACAAGGCAACCGGCGCGTTTACCTACGACCCGGGCTTCACCTCAACCGCCAACTGCGCCAGCCACATCACCTACATCGATGGCGACAAAGGCGAGTTGCTGTACCGCGGCTACCCGATCGACCAGCTGGCCGAAAACACAAACTTCCTCGCGGTTTGTTATTTGCTGCTGCATGGCGAACTGCCGACCAACGGTGAGTTCATCAATTTCCGCCGCACGATCACGAACCACACCATGGTTCATGAACAGATGACGCGCTTCTTTACCGGCTACCGGCGCGACGCGCATCCGATGGCGGTGATGGTCGGCACGGTTGGCGCGCTGTCAGCGTACTACCACGACTCGACCGACATCAACGACGTGCGCCAGCGCGAAATCGCGAGCCACCGCATGATCGCCAAGATGCCGACGATCGCGGCCATGGCCTACAAATATTCCATCGGCCACCCGTTTATCTACCCGCGCAACGATCTCGATTACACGTCGAACTTCTTGCAGATGTGTTTTGCGGTGCCGTGCGAGCCCTACGTCGTCAATCCGATCCTCTCGCGTGCACTCGATCGTATTTTTATTCTGCATGCCGATCACGAACAGAACGCCTCCACTTCGACCGTACGGCTGGCCGGTTCGTCGGGCGCCAATCCGTTTGCCTGCATCTCGGCTGGCATTGCGTGTCTGTGGGGCCCGGCCCATGGCGGGGCTAATGAGGCCGCCCTCAACATGCTGCAAGAAATCGGCACAGTCGATCGCGTGCCGGAATTCGTCAAGAAGGCCAAGGATAAGACGTCGGGCTTCCGGCTGATGGGCTTTGGCCACCGTGTCTACAAAAACTACGATCCGCGCGCCAAAGTCATGCAGAAGACCTGCCACGAGGTTTTGGAGGCGACCGGCTCGCAGGACGATCCGCTGCTCAAGGTTGCGATGGAGCTGGAGCGCATCGCGCTGCAGGATGACTATTTCATTGAAAAGAAGCTCTATCCGAACATCGATTTCTATTCCGGCATCACGCTGCGCGCGATGGGGTTCCCGGTCGATATGTTCACCGTTCTGTTTGCGGTGGCCCGCACCGTTGGCTGGATCGCACAATGGAAAGAAATGATCGAGGACCCCGAACAGCGCATCGGCCGTCCGCGCCAGCTTTACGTCGGCCAGCCGCGCCGGGATTTTCCAGCAGAGTGACGCTCAACGGTTTCAAGCACGCACTGCGCGGCGGCGTCGCTCGGGCTTAAAGCCGATGGCAGCGTCAGCCGGCCGGCGATCTGCTGCAAAGCCAAGAGCTGCGCTGAACGGGCCGGGCCCTCGGCCAGCAACGGCGCCAGTGCTGCTGCTAGTTTTTCGGCGTTGCAGTCTTCTTGCATGAATTCTGGAAACGCATTGCTGCCCAGAACGAGATTGGCAAGCACCACCGTCTCGCCCTGAATCATGCGGCGCAGAAACGGGGCCATCACAGCATCGACTTTGTAGGCAACCACCATCGGCGTGCCCGCAAGCGCCAATTCGAGCGTGACCGTACCCGACGCCGCCAGCGCGGCTCGGGCCAGCCGCATGGCACTGAACTTCTCGATCGCGCCGTCTGCGATGTGGGTCTTGCCTGGCCAGCTTGCAGCGCTGGCCGCAATCGCCTCGCGCACGTGCGGCATGGCCAAAATGACCGTTTCGAAATTTGCGCCCTGCCGCCGCAGAAGTGCAATCGTGTCGCCGAATGCGCCGATTAATCGCTCGACTTCAGATCGCCGGCTACCGGGCAGAACGAGCAAAACGGGTACGTCAAGGGCCAGGCCGAGGCGCTGGCTCAAGCCATCCCGATCCGCCGCTGCGATCTCATCAAGACGCTCGATCAGCGGGTGGCCGACATACGTGCAATGGGGCCCGCCGAGACGAACATGCGCTGCCGGCTCGAATGGAAGCAATCCAAGGATCTCATCGACGTAGGCCCGCATCTTGCGCGCGCGGCCCGGCCGCCACGCCCAGACACTGGGCGACACATAGTCGATAATCGGAATATGGGGCGCGCGCTTGCGGATGCGTTTGGCAATCGGATGGGTGAATTCGGGGCTGTCGATGATGACAACACAGTCCGGTGCAAATGCCAAAGCAGCATCGACCGTCTGATAGACCCGCCCGATGAGGCGCGGCAAGGCTGACAGAATATGGACGGCGCCCATCACAGCCACATCGTCGATCGGAAAGATCGAGACGAGACCGGCGCGCGACATTTCTTCGCCGCCGACGCCTGAAAACGCGATCTCGGCTGGACGCTGGCGTTGAAGCGCTGCCATCAGCTTGGCGCCCAGTGCGTCGCCGGAATGCTCGCCAGCAACGAGAAAAATCCGCAGCGGTCTGCCACGCCCCGATGCAGACTGTCTGTCGGACTGGCTCTCGGATTGCCCGTTCACGCCGCTGACTCCACAATCGCAAGCTCCGCGCCGCCGACAAACAGACCGCGCTGACCGGCAAAAGCAATCACCGGAGCGGTGCGCTGCGGACCGTCAGCTGGCGCATACATCGCCATGATACCGGCCATACCGGCGTCGGCCGCGGCATTGACTAAATCGGTGTCGAGCGCTTGACGCGAGCCAACCACCACCACGCCCGCACGCTGACGGGCTGGCTTGATGAAACGCTTGGCACGGAGGATAACGTCGGTCGGTTTGTCATCGGTGCCAATCGCGAGAACGCGGCGTCCGCACACCACGAGTGCGGCCCCGGTGCCAAACGATTGCAACGTCCTCATGACGCCCGTGCCGCGATCCACATCCGCCGCGATTTTTGCAGACGGTGCGTTTCCGCCGAAATAGAGCGGCGCAACAGCCGCTGCTCCGACTGTTTGGTTCAACAGCGCCGACGGTCCGCCGCCGTCAACGCCGGTCACGAACAATCCAGCACGATCCGCCCGATCGACAAGTTCATAGCGATTGGCCGCCAGCACGTAGCCGGTCATGGCCGCGATGCCAGCAAGCCCCGCTTCGGCCGCCCGCTGGACGGTCTCGGGTCCGATGGCTGGCAGATCGACTCGCAGATCCTGGCCGGGCTTGGGGCGCTTGACGAGAACGCCCAGGCGTTGGGCTGCGCCGTCTCGCTGGGCGGCTGCGCGGGCATCGCGCACGCGCGCCATCATGCCGTCTGTGCCTTCAGCACCTTCGATGGCTTCGATGCGTCCGCCCGATACGATCGCCGCTTGGCCAATATCATAGCGGCCGAGTGCTGCAATCACCGAGAGGGCGAGTGCCATGTCGCGTTTGTCGTCAGCAGAGGGTGACCGCAGTCCAAGCGGACCGTCTCCGATCAAGAGTTCTGGCGCGACATCGGCTGGCCCGACAACGTTGAAGCCCCGGCGTGTGAACAGCGCCAGAATTCCGCGCAAAAGCGCATCGTCGCCGCCAGCACTCAGGGCCCGCACGATTGATGGAAAGGCCAGAATAAATCCGAGATCAGGCCTTGCGGTGCGCAGCGACGGCCGCGCCATTTTACCGACCATTACGATGTCGCGCACGCCAGCCTGACGCAGCGCCTTGATCGCACCGCCGAGCTCGGACCAGGATAAGCGCGTATGCGGAAAACTTTCCAAAGCCTTGTTGTCGGCTTCGCCATTGATGATGACAACATGGACGCTGCCGCCCCGGCCGCTCACGCTGCGCGCGATCTCAAGCGGCAGGCTGCCGCCGCCGGCGAGGATGCCGATCGGTTCAGCGCGATCTGCGTTATGAACAGGGCCGGCCATGGCCGAACCTCACGCCTCCGCGCCATTCTTGGGCGTGCACAGCGAGCGTTTGCCGCCGGTCCGGATGAAGGCGATGATTTCGTCAACAATCGCTTCGCCGCCAAATTCCTGGGCAACGTCCTCAACGCGTTCCATCAGTGTGCCCTCGGCTGCAAACAACAAGCGGTAGGCGCGCCGCAAGCCGTGAATATCGGTGCGCGAAAATCCGCGCCGCTGGAGACCGACGATGTTGAGGCCTGAGAGATAGGCACGGTTTCCGAGCGCCATGCCGTATGGAATGAGATCATTTTCCAGCCCTGACATGCCGCCGAGAAACGAGTGCGCGCCGACGCGGGCAAATTGAATGACGGCCGCACCGCCGCCGATAATGGCGTAGTCGCCAACCGTGCAGTGCCCGGCCAGCATGACATTATTGGAAAAGATGACGTTGTTGCCAACGATGCAATCGTGCCCGACATGACTGTTTGCCAGAAACGCGCAGCCGTTGCCGACGGTTGTCACCGAGCCGCCGCCCTCGGTGCCAGGATTCATGGTGACGCCTTCGCGCACGATGCAATCCGAGCCGACTGTCAGCGAGCACGGTTCGCCCTTGTACTTGAGGTCCTGCGGCTGGTGTCCGATCGAAGCAAACGGAAAAATCCGCGTGCGTGCGCCGATCGTCGTCGTGCCGGCGATTGCGACGTGGCTCACAAGCTCGACGCCATCGTCCAGCTGCACGGCCGGCCCAACGATGCAATAGGGCCCGACCTTCACGCCTGCGCCAAGCTTTGCGCCACTCTCGATGATGGCCGTCGCGTGAACCTGATTGTCAGCCATGCTTGCTCGCGAAAGCCCGGGCATCGGCGGTATCGGCCAGCATGGCGCTGATCTCGGCTTCAGCAACGACGTGACCGTTGACCTTGGCCTGCCCCCTGAAGCGCCACACCCGTCCGCGATTGCGGATCTTGGTGACATGATAATGCAGTTGATCGCCGGGCAATACCGGCTTTCTGAATTTCGCGTTATCGATGCCCATGAAGTACACGAGCTCCGCCTTATAGTCTGCGCCAACGCTCGACACGCACAGTGCGCCCGCCGTCTGCGCCAGACCTTCGATGATCAGCACGCCCGGCATCACCGGATACTGCGGAAAATGGCCCTGGAAAAACGGCTCGTTGATGGTCACGTTTTTGACGCCGATGCAGCTCTCGTCACCGTTCATATCGTACATCCGGTCGACCATCAAAAACGGATATCGATGCGGCAGCAGTTTCATCACCCGCGCGATGTCGGCGGTTCCTAGCGTCTGCTGCGCTGGCGTCTTGTCGTCCATAACCTTCAAACTCCTGAACCCTTTGCGCTCCGTTCCAGATCGCACCGGCGCTGTCTAATTATTGCACTCAACCGTCATCCACCGGCTCATCAGCACCTGGCTTCGAGCGCGCCGCGAGCCGCCGGATCGCAGCAACTTCGCGGGCCCACTCTCTGACCGGCCGGGCCGGCGTTCCGCCCATGCGTACTCCGGGCGCAACATCGTGTGTAGGGTGCGCCGTGCCGCCGATCTGCGCGCCAGCCCCGATCTTGATATGACCGACCGTTCCCGACTGGCCGCCCATCACCACGAAATCACCGATGTCGGTCGAGCCCGAGATACCGGTTTGGGACACGATCACGCAATGACGTCCCATGACGACGTTGTGCCCGATCTGAACCAGATTATCAATTTTCGAGCCCTCGCCGATCACGGTATCCTTAAGGGCACCCCGGTCGATGGTTGTATTGGCGCCAATTTCGACGTCGTCTTGGATGATCACCCGGCCGATCTGCGGCACTTTGAGGTGCCCGGTCCGGCCCATGGCAAAGCCAAAGCCATCCTGGCCGATGCGGACGCCTGAATGGATGCAAACGCGATCGCCGATGAGGGCATGCGTGACGGTTGCCAGCGGCCCGATATAGCTGTCGCGCCCGATCGTGACCCGCGCGCCGACGACGGCGCCCGCGGCAATCCGGGTGCCGCGGCCGATCTGGGCTCCGGGACCGACGATGGCGCCGGGTTCGATTTTGACATCTTCTTCGAGCATCGCCGAGCTGTCGACTGCAGCGGCCCCTGGAGTGGCAACCATCGGCTGCGATGAGCCCGGGTAGAACAGCAGAAGGGCGCGGGCAAAGCCGTGATAAGGCTGCTTCGTCAAGAGGGCCGCTGTGCCGTTCGGCACGCGGGCTTCGAGCGCTGGAATAACGAGGCAGGCACCGGCAGCTGTCACGCCGAGCTGCGGTAGGTACTTGCGGTTATCGATGAACGACACGTGATGCGCGCGCGCCTCCGACAGCGGCCGCACGTCGTCGATCAGCAGGTGCGCGTTGGCCCCCGCCGCGATCTCGGCTCCGGCAGCCTTGGCGACATCCGAAAGCGGGAACGGCCCAGCACGATCAAAGAAACCCGGGTGTTCCATGGCGTCGGCTCCGGCGCGCAGCACAGCTTGAAATCGCGCTGACATTGAGAACAGAACCGGCGCGTTGGCAAGCCGCCAATCGCGCCGGAACACGTTCCAAGGCCGGCCCACAGGGCCTAAAAACTAGAATTTGGTCGAGGCACCGAAGCGGAAGAACTGCTCCTCGTCGAAGTCCGACTTAGACAATGTCTTGGCGAAGTCCATGCGCAGCGGGCCGACCGGCGAGTTCCACATCAAGCTGGCGCCAACCGAGGAACGAATGGTGGAGTCATCGGCCAGACAGGCAACGCCGCCGGCCTGGCAATTGGCGAGAGCCGTCTTTGCCCCGCCCGTCGCACCAAACAGCGATCCAGCATCGGCAAACACCGCGCCGCTCAGACCCAGTTCGTCTGGAATAAAGGGCAAGGGGAAGCGAACTTCGGCCGTTGCCGCCCAGAACGTCGTTCCGCCCAAGGCATCGTTGGTGCTCAGATCGCGCGGACCGTAACCGGACCGGTCGAAACCGCGCACCGTTTCGCCGCCCTTGAAGTAAGCGTCGAGCAAGCGAACATCTTCGCTGCCCCAAGACTCGATATGGCCGCCGATCACGCGGCCGATGAGCGTGATCTTTTCGGTGATCGGATAATAGGCACGCGCTTCAGCCCCGACGCGCCAATACTGCGCATCACCGCCGAGGCCCGCAAACTCATCGTCGAGCTGGAGATAGAAACCGCTGGTCGGGTTTCTTGGATGATTGCGCGCATCATAGGTAATCGTCGTGCCAACCAGCGAGGTGTAGTAGGCGCTATCACTGCAGCTTGCAGGAGCATTATTTGTTCGGTCAGCGTCAGAATTCCGCGGATCGTTCAAATTGGTATCGCCGCAGGCTTCCTTGATGGCCAGCGAAGCGTTGTTATCGACGTCATAAATCTGGTCGCGAGACGCACCATAGTGCGTCTGCATCCAGAAATTTTCAGCCAGCGGGAAGCCAAGCCGAAGCTGACCGCCGGTCTTGCGCTGCTTGAAACCCGACTGGTCGGTCTGGTCGATTTCCTTGTGATAGAGATCGAAGCCTGCCGCCAAGTTGCGATCCAGGAAACGTGGTTCGGTGAACGATAAGTCGATCTGCGCACGATCAAGCGAGCCGCCCAGTTTCAGGCGCAGGAACTGGCCGTTGCCAAGCAGGTTGCGTTCCGTGATCGAGACATCGCCGATGACCCCCTCACTCGTGGAGTAGCCAGCGCCGAACGACAATTCACCCGTCGACTGTTCGGTCACTTCGACATCTAAAACAACGCGGTCCTGAGCTGAGCCCGGGCGGCGCTTGACTTCAACGGCCTTGAAGATGCCAAGACCCGTCAGGCGCTTTTTGGCACGATCGACCAAGAGCGGATTGAACGCATCGCCTTCTGCCAAGCGGAACTCGCGGCGGATGACGTAATCCTTGGTGCGCTCGTTGCCAACAACATTGATGCGTTCGATGTAAATCCGCGGACCTTCGTCGATGACGTAGGTGACGGCGATGGTGCGGTTGGCAACATCAGGCGCCGCACGCGGGCGGACGCGGGCAAAGGCATAGCCCTGCTCAGCGATCGCAAGTGTCAGCTTTTCGACGGTTTTGTCGATCAGCGAGGCGTTATAAACGTCGCCGGTATCGGTGAGCAGCTCGCCGCGATAGGCCTCGCCTGGAACTTCCGCCAGCGAACTCTCGATGGCTACGCCACCAAAATTATAAAGTTCACCCTCTTCGATGGCGAAGGTGATGATGAAGCCCGTGCCGTCGGGATCAAGTTCGGCATTTCCCGCTGTCACCGACGCGTCGGCATAACCATTTTTGAGGTAGTACTGCCGCACAAGCTCACGATCGAGACTTAAGCGGTCCGGATCGTAAATGCTGGTGCCTTTGAGAAAGTCAAACCAGCCGGTTTGCGTGGTCGACGTGATGTCGCGCAACTGGCTGTCGGAGAATGCCCGGTTGCCAACGAAGTTGACGCCCTTGACCTTGGTCGCCGAACCTTCCGTGATTTCGAATACGAGGTTGATGCGATCCTGCTCAAGCTCGATGATTTTTGGCTCGACGGACGCTGCAAACCGGCCCTGACGGCGATAGACGTCGAGAATGCGCTGCACGTCGGCCTGCGCCCTAGAGCGCGTGAAAACCGAGCGCGGCTTTAATTGGACTTCGTTGACGAGCGTCGGCGTATCGACCTCGCTATTGCCCTCAAACGCGACCTGGTTGATGACCGGGTTTTCCGTAACGGTCACCACAACGGTCGATCCCTGCGGATCAATTTTGACGTCGGAAAACAGCCCGGTCGCAAACAGCGCCTTGATGGAGCCGTCGATTTTTGACGCCGTGGCGCTCTGGCCCGGCGAAAACTGCAGATATGACCGCACGGTTTCCGGCTCGACGCGCCGATTGCCGGTGACCTGGATGTCCTTGATGACGCCCTGAGCGAACACTCCGCCTGAAACGTAGGCGGCATCTCCCATCGCAACCACCGGCGAAATCGCCGCCAAAGCCAAGACTAGGCGCAGCAGGCCCGCCACGATGATTCGAACACTATGCATCCGCGGTTTTGCCCTCGTCTGCCGCTGACCCCCATTCCAAGCACGCGCCGTCAGCGGCAGCTGCGTACTCATTCGTCACGTCTTTCGACAGGCCCGTCCTGTCGTCGTTCTTCCCGTGGCCGTCCGTCCCGTCATCGTCTGTCCGGTGGCTCAAGCGTCCGGTATCGTCCCCCGAATCAGGACGCCTGAAGTGCACACCATGCCAGAGCTTTAACGATTCAGAAAGGCTCCGGGAAGTGGCAAGTTTACGTCACCGAAACTGTTTTAACCGGCCCCTGCAACGCGCCGCCAGACATTAAGCAAGTCATTGAAATTTACAAAGATCATAAGAAGGAGGATCAGCGCGACTCCGACCTGAAATCCCATGTTCTGAACGCGGTCGCTGAGCGGCTTGCGGCGGACTGCTTCGATCGCGTAGAACAAAAGATGACCGCCATCCAAGACCGGGATCGGCAACAGGTTCAGAAAACCAATATTGGCCGAAATGAACGCGATCCAGCGGATCATGGCCTCGCCGCCGAGTTCCGCCACTTTGGCGGTCACCTCGGCCATCAACAACGGTCCGCCCATCTGCTCAGCCGACTGCCGGCGGGAGATGATATCGCCAAGCCCGCCAATGGTTTGGGTGATATTTCCATAGGTCTCGCTGACGCCGCGCGTCAGGGCTTCGATGGGACCAACATCGAGCACCTTGATCTTATCGGGCGAGATCGACCGCTGAATGCCGATCAGACCGCGGCGGAACGTCCGGCCGAACGGATCGCGCTGTTCATCGACGTTCGGCGTCGCCTTAAGGGTGATCGCGTTGCCACCGCGCTCGACCGCAAAGGCCAGCTCCCGGCCCGCATTTGATCCAACAATCCGCTGCAAATCGTCAAATTTCTCGATTTTTACGCCGTCGATTTCAATAATGCGGTCGCCGGGCAGAAATCCTGCACGCGCGGCCGGCGTCTCCGGCACGACGGCGTCCACGAAGGCTGGCATCACGCGCACGCCCACCGCAGCGTTCAGGCCGGTATAGAGCACAATCGCCAGCAAAAAGTTGGCGATCGGTCCGGCCGCAACCACGGCGGCGCGCTGAGCCACGGATTTGGAGTGGAACGAGCCACGCCGGTCAGCATCCGACATGCCCGAGATGGCCTCGGGCGACGGCATTGAGGCGGCGTTCTCGTCATCGACAAATTTGACGTAGCCACCGAGCGGGATCCAGGCAAACCGCCAGCGCGTGCCGTGCTTGTCGTAAAATCCGAAGATTTCCGGGCCAAAACCGATCGAAAACGTCTTGACCGTGACCCCGCACCAGCGCGCGACCAGGAAATGGCCAAGCTCGTGAATGAAAACGACGAGCGTCAAAACGAGAATGAAAATGATGCCGTACTGCCAGATCCAACTGGCAACCGTGACGAGAGAATCCATCAAATCGTGCTCCTAGGCGGGCCACTGCTGGGCCGCGCCGCGTTGTTCGAATCTTTAATACCGCCTGAGGTGCTCGACGGCCAGTCGTCTCGCTTCGGCGTCGATCGCCAAAATGTCGTCGAGACATGCCGCCCGGCGGATTGAGCCCTGGCGTTCAGCCGTCTCGAGCGTTGCCTCGACAAGACCGGCAATGTCCAGGAACTTGAGCTTACGCTCTAAAAACGCGCAAACCGCGATTTCGTTGGCCGCATTGAGCACGGCGGGTGCCGTTTCGCCGCGCCGGAGGGCCGCCCGCGCCACCCTCAGTGCTGGAAACCGGTCCATATCGGGCGCTTCGAAGGTCAACGACCCGAGCCGCGCGAGATCGAGCTTTTCCGTCGGGGCGGCCATGCGCTTTGGCCAAGCCAATGCCACCGCGATGGGCGTTCGCATATCGGGTGGTGCCAATTGCGCCAGCACCGAGCCGTCTTTGTAGCTGACCAGGCAATGGACGATCGACTGCGGATGCACAACGCAATCGAGCGCCTCTATGCCGACCGGGAACAGATGGAACGCCTCAATCAGCTCGAGGCCCTTGTTCATCAGCGTTGCGCTGTCGATGGTGACTTTCGAGCCCATCGTCCAGTTCGGGTGCTTCAAGGCTTGTTCGGGTGTGGCAGCAGACAGCTGCTCTTTGGACCACGTTCTAAAGGGCCCGCCGGAGGCGGTCAGCACGATTTTATCGATCGAGTCTGGATCAGCGCCCGCGAGCGCCTGGAAGGCTGCTGAGTGTTCGCTATCGACCGGCAGCAGCTCAGCCCCGCTGCGCGCGATCTCAGATGTAAACACCTCGCCTGCGGAAACCAGGCACTCCTTGTTGGCAAGCGCAATGCGGCGGCCTTGGCCAGCTGCCGCGTACGTCGGCTTCAATCCCGCCGCCCCGACGATCGCTGCCATCACGCAATCGGCGGGCTCACAGGCCGCCGCAACGATCGCGTCAGGTCCGGCTGCGACGCGGATCGATGTGCCGGCCAGCGCCTCTTTGAGCTCCTGATAAAGGGCGGCATCGCCAATGACGGCAATCTTGGCCCGATGGCGGATGGCGATCCGCGCAAGATCCTGCGCATGGCACTGAGCCGTCACAGCGATGATGTCGAACGCCTCTTGATTGCGGCTAACGAGGTCTAATGTGCTGGTGCCAATCGAACCCGTTGCGCCAAGTACGCTCAAGCGCGACGGCTGCAGTGGTGCACCCGTCTTCGTTGCCGCAGACGGCGCCGTGCCGTTCATGGGGACGCTTGCGTTCACTGCCATCGCATCACGATCCGTAGAGCAGGGCGCGGGCTGGGGCATAGGCATCGATTGCGAGCGCGATCGCCGCGGCCGCGATGCTGGCTGTCACGACGCCGTCCATGCGATCCATGAAGCCGCCGTGGCCTGGAATGAGATCACTCGCATCCTTAATATTAAAATGGCGCTTGAGGGCCGATTCACCGAGATCGCCCGCTTGCGCGACCAGCCCCAGCACGAGACCGAGCGGTACCAGCCAAAGCGACGCGCCGCTGCCAGTGAGCGCTGGAAAGAGAGCCGCTGCCAGCGCCGCACCCGACACGCCGCCAATCAAGCCAGCCCAAGTTTTGTTGGGCGACACGCGCGGCCAAAGTTTCGCGCCGCCAATTTGCCGTCCGGCGAAGTAGGCCGCCGTATCCGTGACTGCGACCATGACAAGAATAAACACTACTGCCAAAAAGCCGAGCGGCTCATCGCCCCGCAGCCAGCCGAGCGCCACGACGGGCAGCCCGGTGTAGATCACGCCAAGGCCAGACAGCTGCGCCGTGCCGCTGCCGGCACACAGCACCGCCACGCAAATGGCTCCAATCGCCACGCAGGCAAGGCCAAGCCCTGCCATGCCTAAGGCCGTCAGCGCGACAGCTGCCAGCACGGCCATGATGTGCAGGGCTGTTGCGGTATCGTTGGCTTGCGAACGAACGATCCGTCCCCATTCCCAGCTCATGACGGCCGCGATCGCACATGTGAGAACGGCAAACGCGCGAGGCCCCCAATAGGCCATGGCGAGCGCAACCAGCGCGACGGCGGCTCCTGAGACGAGCCGCGTCTGGAGTTCACCGCCAGTCAATTTGAGGCCAGCCTGCGGCTGTGGTGCAGGCGGCGTCGCATCCGGGTCTTCCATGATGCGCCTCACGCAGTCGAGCGTTTCGACAGGCCGCCATAACGGCGATCGCGGGCTCGAAACTCTCCAATAGCACTTTCAAGCGCCGCACGGTCGAAGTCGGGCCAATACGTCTCAAGGAATACGAATTCCGTGTAGGCCGTCTGCCATAGCAAAAAGTTCGAAAGCCGCATTTCGCCCGACGTGCGGATCAGCAGATCGGGATCGGGAATGCCCGACGTGTCGAGGGCAGCCGCCATGGCTTCAACAGTAATCGCCTCAGGCGCCAGCACACCGGCTGCAACGTCTTCGGCCAGCCGCCGCGCCGCCTTGGCAATTTCTCCGCGCGAACCGTAGTTAAACGCAATGATCAGCGTCAGCGCGACATTGCTCTTGGTCAGCTCGACCGCCTCGTCGATCAGCGACATCAATTCGGAATCGACCTTGTGGCGCTCGCCGATCATGCGGATGCGGACTCCGTTCTGGTGCAATTCGGCGAGGTCGCGGCGGATAAACCGCTTCATCAGCCCCATGAGGTCGTCGACTTCTTCAAGCGGCCGCGACCAGTTCTCAGACGAAAAACTGAAAATCGTCAGATAGGTGATGTTCAGTTCAATCGACGCGCGGACCGCTCGCCTGACCGCTTCGACACCCTGTCGATGTCCGATGGCGCGCGGCAAGCCGCGCTCCTTGGCCCATCGGCCATTGCCATCCATGATGATGGCGACGTGGCGCGGAGCCTGAAAGCGGTTCTGGCCCGGTTCGCCCGGCTCGCTTTTTTGCGTCACGATCGGCCGTCTTTCCATTGGCGGTTGAGGAGGCTCACACTGACCGTCGACACTGGCGGCGAACCCGCGCCGTCCTATCATCAAACCTTCTGAATTTCAGCCTCTTTCGTCGCGAGGGTGCTATCGACGTCCTTGATCATTTTATCGGTCAGCTCTTGCACCTTCTCGGTGTTGCCGCGATGGTCGTCCTGGCTCATTTTGCCATCTTTTTCGAGTTTCTTCAGCAAGTCCATGGCTTCGCGGCGGACATTGCGGATCGCCACCTTGGATTGTTCGGCATACTTATGCGCCAGTTTGACGAGTTCCTGGCGGCGGTCCGACGTCAAGGCCGGAATGGGAAGCCGCAAGACCTGACCGTCCATAATCGGATTGAGACCGAGGTTGGCTTCACGGATAGCTTTGTCGACCGCCTGCACGTTCGTGCGGTCCCAGACCTGGAC
>JANMOL010000570.1:0-3584 GCA_031369245.1 Hyphomicrobium sp.
TGGCCCGCCGCTGGCCGACGCTCAACAGATGCTCATCAAGCATCGTCTCCTCGCGTGAGGCGAGCCAGGTTGTGTCGAACGCGAGACCGGGATGGTTCTGGAACAGCGACCACAGTTTCTCGCGCGGGAAAACACACAACACCGTTGCCGTCAGGGCTTCGATTGAATGCTGCATTTTTTCAAAAATGGAGCCTTGCAAGCCGAGAAAGTCGCCCGGCAAAGCGAAGTTCAGAATTTGACGGCGGCCGTCTTCCAGCGTTTTAAGGCGAAATGCCCATCCCGAGAGCACCGTGAAGACGTGGGCGCTGTTCGTGCCTTCCAGCAAAATCGTGGCGCCCGGATCAACCGCCAGCTCGCCCGACTTGAACGTTTCCATGAAGCGCAATTCTTCGCTGGTGAAAGCCCTGAAGGTCGCAAGCCGGCGCAGCGGACAGCTATGACAGGGCGTCATCGATTTCGTTTCTGGTGCCTTCGGCGATGGTTTTTTCATGAGCTTTCGGATCTGCAGGCAGTGCTCGGCGCCTTTTAGCAAGCGGCACGGCCCTATGTCTTAGTTAAATGACACGACGGCCGATCCGTTGGAAACAGGCGCTGGAATGATTGTTTGGAAGGTCTAGCCGTGTTCAACGCTTGCGATGCACTGGAGTTTCGCGTGACCGATCAAAATCGTCGCAGACCAGACGGCCCGTCGGTGCTTGTGGTCGAGGATCATGCCCTCATCGCCCTGGATCTCGAAGCCATTCTTCTCGAACTTGGCGCGGCGGAGGTGCTCGTCGCCAATTCCGTCGATAAGGCGTTGCAGCTCGTTGCAACGCACGTTTTCGATGCAGCCCTTGTCGACATTCGCATCGATAGAGGTACAAGCTTAGACGTCGCAGTTGCTTTGCGCGACAAAGGCGTGCCCTTTGCATTTGCCTCCGGATACGCCATAGCAGAGGCTTTTCCGGCCGAATTTCAAACACACCTGATGATCGAAAAGCCCTATGCCGAGCGAGACGTCAGCGCCGTCTGGCGGGCATTGACCAGCACCAGCAGCACACGTTAAGAGCCCGGCCGCGTGCGTCGGCCAGCCAGCCGGGCACGAGGGTTTTATCCAAGAGTGTGTTTACAAAATCGATGATTGGCTGTTTGAGTTCGCGGCAGCATCGCGTACCCAGAGCGGAAGCCTTTTGAAAGCACCCGTATCCGGCTCGTTCGTTGAGAGCAGATCATTCAAGCCCGGATTTGCGCGAGATGAAAACCTTGGAGACTTCGGGCGACGCCAATGCAGCGCTCAGCGCTTGGCAGCGGCCAGCGCTCCCGCTTGTCCTGGTCATTGGCTGGGCGGTGATTACCGCGATGCTATCGCTGACACTATTCAAGACATTGGAAGAGGCGCGATTGCGCGTCAGGGCTACTCATACCGTTCTCATTACGCTGGCCGATCTCATGATCTCTGCGACCGACGCCGAGACTGGTCAACGCGGGTTTATTATCACGCAAAAAGAAACCTACCTTGAGCCCTATCACCAAGGCGTAAAGTCGGCGGATGCCGATTTGAGCAAGCTTGAAACGCTGCAGACGCAAAACCCCCAGCAACTTGCACGCATCGCAGATCTAAAGGCACTTTGGACGGAAAAATCGCAGGAGCTTCAATCGGCGATCGACATTGCGCGCCAGCAGGGTTTCGACGTAGCGCGCGCGTCGGTGTCCAATGATCGCGGCAAGGCGATCATGGACAAGCTGCGCAAGACGGTTGCTGAAATCGACAGCGCCGAAAATGTGATCCGCGCCAGCGCTATCGATTTGCAACAGACCGAGACACAGCGTTTGCTGCTGTTTACCCAGCTTGCCACCCTCACCGGATTTGGCGCGCTGCTGTTTTTATTGTCGCGCGCGCGCCGGGCCGCCGAAGCGTTGCAGCTTGAAGTATCAAGCCGCCAGTCGGCCCAGGATCTTGCGAAAGAACGGGCTGAGCAGGCGCTGCGCATGCGCGTGATGAATCGTGAGCTCGTGCATCGCACCAAAAACTTGATCAGTGTTGTGCAGGCCATCGTGCGCAATCAGGAGAAGGGATCGCCTGAGATCAACCGCTTCGTCGGCGTGCTGTCGAGCCGCCTCGTCTCACTCGGCGCGACGCTGGATATTCTGGTGCGCGAAAATTGGCATCAGGTGATGCTGCAAGAACTGATCTCCGGACAGCTCGGGCATTTCTCTGAAGAGATTTCGAGTCGCATCACGATTACGCCAGGCCCGCCGATACATTTCACCGCATCGGAAGCCCAGATGCTCGGCTTGGCGCTGCATGAATTGGGCACCAACGCTGCAAAATATGGCGCCTTGTCCGTTCCAGAAGGGCGGGTCATCATCGGGTGGACGGAACAGCTCACCGGGGACGGCGCGGACATCGAATTGCGCTGGACTGAAGTCAATGGTCCGCCGGTTGCAGCGCCAGCCACGCGTGGGTTTGGCAGCAGGCTGACGGAATCGCTTGTCGCCCGCGCGGTTGGCGGGACGGCTGCGATCGAATACCGCCCGAGCGGACTGATCTGGTCGCTCACCTTCCGGCGCGACCGGCCCGAGCCCAGCGACGATGACGGGGCGAACGCCAACCTGAAATCGCTGATCTAACACCTCATCGAGCGCCCGTTGCGGCGCTGCGGGAGTTGCCAACGGCGCTCAAGCCAGAGGGCAGCTCAGTGCGAGGAACAAATATTGCCATTAGGCGTTTCCATTTCAGTGATTGGCACCGGGTCGAACACAAATGGGTCGAACACAAATGGAGTGTGCAACATGCTGAATTGGGCTCTGACTTTTCTTGTGGTCGCATTGGTTGCGGCCGTGTTTGGTTTCGGCGGGATCGCCGGCAGCGCCGTTGAAATTGCCAAACTGATTTTCTACGTCGCGATCGCGTTGTTCGTGATTTCCGGCGTCGTCAGCATCGCAAACGGCCGAACCCCGCGCCTGTGATGCCTAGATGCCGGTGAGGCCTAGGCCTTAACGGCCGCCGGATTTTAGAAAATGGCCACGTTGCACAGCGCAGCGTGGCCATTTTTTTTTCGCGATCAGCCTATGGATTTCGATGGAGCGGGGGGACTTACAGGATGCGGGGATGTGGTCACGGTGCGGGCCTATTGTGGCGACCGCTAAACGTGCCGGACTTGCCCGACGCTATGAGATAAAATGGCTTCGGTTGCGGCGTCGGGACCAAACTCGTCGGCCGACGTGATGCCCATGATTTCGCTTAACTTGGCACGAGCCCTATTGACCCGGCTTTTGATGGTACCCACCGCGCAGCCGGAAATCGCCGCGGCTTCCTCGTAGGACAGGCCGGCGGCACAGACCAGGATCACGGCTTCACGCTGATCGTCCTGAAGGAGATTGAGGGCGTCTTGCAATTCGCGCATGTCCATGTGGCCATGTTGCTGGGGGTGCACGGCCAGGCGCGCTGCATGTACGCCGTCGGCGTCTTCGACTTCGCGCTTCAGGCGGCGGCGTTCTGAGAAATAGGTATTGCGCAAAATCGTGAATAGCCAGGCTTTCAAGTTCGAACCTTCTTGAAAGGTATCGATGTGCTTGAAGGCCTTGAGCATGGTTTCCTGCAC
>JANMOL010000578.1:0-4574 GCA_031369245.1 Hyphomicrobium sp.
GCGCTCGACGGCCAGTGGGACAAGATCAACAAGGGTCGCGATCACTTGGCCCCGGTCCAGAACGGCTTCGACCCGGCAGCCGTGGCCGCGCGCGCGCCTAGCGGCGCTATCGCCCCAGGTGGCTACGTCAGCGGCGTACCCCGCGCCCGCCAGAAAAACGCCACCCTCGGTGACTTCATCGGCGACGCCTTGGGTCTGGGTTTCTGATCTGAGGTTTTGTGGCCAACCGCCTGAAGCGGGACACAGCGCGTGACGCGCGCCCGCACCCCCTCGACAAACCGGCCCGTGTCGGCTATCCCGGCCCCAACAAACCTCCCATCAATGGGGTGCCCAAACGGGCTGCATGAACGGTACGGGGCTCACGAGCCCGCGAACCGCTCCGCTGCGTTAATGAAAAACAAAACGGAATCAACGACATGGATATTATCCAGCAGATCGAACGTGAGCAAATGGACGCCGTCCTCGCGAAGCGTGGCGTCCCAGAATTCGGCCCCGGCGATACCGTCAAAGTGATGGTCCGGGTCGTCGAGACCGCCGAAAAAGACCCCAAGGACAAAAAGAAAGCCAAGGGCAAGGTCGATGCGGCCGTGACTCGGCTGCAGGCCTACGAGGGCATGGTGATCGCGCGCTCGGGCGCCGGCATCAACGAGAACTTCACCGTCCGCAAAATTTCATACGGCGAAGGCGTGGAGCGCGTGTTCCCGGTCTACTCGCCTTACATCGCCGAAATCGAAGTCATCCGCCGCGGTAAAGTCCGCCGCGCGAAACTCTACTATCTGCGCGGCCGTCGCGGCAAAGCCGCTCGTATTTTCGAACGCACGGATGCCCGCGCACGCCGCCTGAACGCCGCCTGGAAGGGCTTCAAGAAGCCAAAGGGCGAGCCGGAAGATCTGACACAGATCAAGGGCCTCGACGTCGACATCCAGGGCCGCCTGAAGCAGCTCAACCTGTATCGCGTCGAACAGGTTGCGAACCTGTCGGACGAAGATATCGCCAACATCGACGAAGCGCTGAACCTCAAGGGCGCCATCGAAAAGCAGGACTGGACCGGTCAGGCCCAAAAGCTGATGGCCGAATTGACCGCTGGCGAAGTCCCGGCCGAAGAAGCCAAGGGCTAAGCCAAGGCTGACGGGACATATTCAATCAAGCGCCAAGGGCAACCTTGGCGCTTTTTTTTGAGTGTCATTGCCGGGCCTTGCCGTTGGCCGGTACCGAAAAAAACGGCGGCCGCAAGGACCGCCGTTTGCGCCATTCTCAAAGTCTGAATGGATGCACGCTAATTGCTCGTCACCAGGAATTCGATGCGGCGGTTGAGTTTCCGTCCCTCCCGCGTGGTGTTTGGCGCAATCGGATTTTCCTGGCCATAACCAACCGCTTTGAGCTTGCCGGGTTCGACGCCGCCGCGCGTCAGATAATCGACGACGGACTTTGCGCGCAGCTCAGACAGCGTCTTGTTGCTTGCGGCCTTGCCGCTGTTGTCGGTGTGGCCGCCGACCTCAATGACAAACCCCGCGCTGCAATCCGTGGCGATCTTGGCGACCTTATCGAGGGTCTTGTAGCTGCCCGGCAGAATGTCCCAGCTGCCGTTGCTGAACAGCAGTTTTCCGGCCAGCAATTGAGCGTTCAGCGCATCGCGGCAGCCTTCTACAGCGTCTTGACGGGCCGGTGTCGCCTCTGCGGCGGGCGCTGCGGCAGCAACCGGGTTCATCGTCGCTTCGGCAGACCAGGCTTGGCCGGCATCAGGCGTCTGGCCATCACCGAAATAGGACGTCACGGCCTGACCGCCGAGTGACACGGGCGCGGCCTCTTCGGCAGCCGCAGCAGGTGCGGCGGGCTCAGCAGCGGCGGCAGGTGCTGGTTCGGGTGCGGCGGGCTCGGCGGCGGCAGGCGCTGCGGCAACGGAATAGTCCGGGTTCATGGATGCTTCGGCGGCCCAGGGATGGGTCGAATCTGCGGCATCCGCGATGCCGAAATAGGATGTGACACCGGCTTGCGCGGCGGCGGCAGCTGGCGCCGCTGCGGCAGCCGGCGCTTCTGCTGCTGCAGGCGCCGTTTCGGCGGCTGCCGCTTCGGGTGCCGCAGCAGCAGGCACTGCCTCAGCGGCGACGGCCGAGTTATGCGGGTTCATGGTTGCTTCAGCCGCCCAGGCAGCCCCACCGTCCGGTGCGCCGCCACCGTAAAAGCTCGTGACGCCGATATTTGCCGCGGCAGCGGCAGGCTCCGCAGCCGCTGCGGCTTTAGCCTCAGCGGCCTTGTCTTCGTTTTCGGCAAGACGTGTTTCGGCAACTGCGTAACCAACCGGCAAGGACGACTGCGCGATCATGTGTTGCGCGCTGCGCGCCAGTCCTGCGATACCATCCGGCGACAGAGCCTGGTACGACGCCAAGCCAAGGCATGCGCTGCCCATCAGTAGAGCCTTCGTGGTGTTCATTGCATCCTCCCGGTCGAATGGCGCCTTCTATGAGTGAGCGCCGATTGCACCACCCTAGTTTTGCACTAAATTGCCGTCCAGACGAGAAGCATCAGGATTTGCGCGAAAACAGATGTCGAATGGTGACGTTAACCGAACCGCCAGCCGCGACGGCAAGATCCCGCTGCATGGGCCCGATGCTTTTGCTGCAATGCGCAAAGCCGGCCGCTTGGCCGCCGAGGCCCTCGACATGCTTGTGCCGCACGTCCAGCCCGGCGTGGCAACGCGTGTGCTCGACGAACTCGTGCTGAGCTTTGCACTCGATCACGGCGCACTGCCCGCCACCCTCAACTATCGCGGCTATCGCCACGCGATTTGCACCTCGATCAATCATGTCGTGTGCCACGGCATGCCGGACGCAAAGCCTTTGAAAGACGGCGATATTGTCAACATCGACGTGACCCTGATCGTCGACGGATGGCACGGTGACACCAGCCGCATGTACGGCGTCGGCGAGGTCAAACGGCGCCCCGAACGGCTGATGCACATCACCTATGAAAGCCTGATGCGCGGCATCGCAGCGGTCAAGCCCGGCGGCACAACCGGAGATATCGGCGCGGCCATCCAGCACTATGCCGAAGCCGAGCGCTGCACCGTCGTGCGCGATTTCTGCGGCCACGGGCTTGGCCGCGTGTTCCACGACCGGCCCAACATTTTGCACTACGGCGAGCCGGGCGAAGGCGTGCTGCTGGAGCCGGGCATGTTCTTCACGATCGAGCCGATGATCAATCTCGGCAAGCCGCACGTCAAAATTCTGGCCGACGGCTGGACGGCGGTGACGCGCGACCGCGAACTGTCAGCGCAATTTGAACATACCGTCGGCGTGACCGAAACCGGCTGCGAAGTCTTCACGATTTCCCCCGCTGGCCTGCATTGCCCGCCCTATGCACTGCGCGACGCCGCCTGATAGGATCGCAGCCATGACCGCCTCCAAGCGCACAAACGGAGACAAGACCGGCGCTGAAGAGCAGGGCCTGTTCTTCGATACGTCCGCGCCCGCCGACGACAAGGTTGGCCATCGTCAGCGGCTGCGTGCCCGCTTCCGCAGCGGCGGACCGGACGCCGTGCCGGACTACGAACTGCTCGAGATGGTTTTGTTTCGGGTCTTTCCGCGCGGCGATACCAAGCCGATCGCCAAGCAGCTGATCGCCAAGTTCGGCTCGTTTGCGGAGGTCGTCTCGGCGCCACGCGAACGCTTGCTTGAAGTCGACTTCGTCGGCGACCGTGCTGTCGAGGAATTGAAACTGATCAAAGCGGCAGCCGAGCGCCTGACGCGCGGCCAGATCACTGCCAAAACGGCCCTGTCATCATGGTCGAGCGTGCTCGACTATCTGCGGCTGGCGCAGGGCTTCGAGGCCCGCGAACAATTCCGCATTCTGTTCCTGGATAAAAAGAACAACCTGATCGCCGATGAAGTCCAAGGCCATGGCACCGTCGATCACACGCCTGTTTACGTCCGCGAGGTCGTCAAACGCGCGCTTGAACTGTCGTCATCCGCGATCATTCTGGTCCACAATCATCCCTCCGGCGACCCGACCCCGTCACGCGCCGACATCGACATGACCAAGCAGATCATCGACGCGGCACGCCCGCTCGGGATTTCCATCCACGACCACATCATCGTTGGCCGCGAAGGCCACGTAAGCCTCAAAGGCCTGCGCTTGATCTAAGATCAGAAATCACCGTAAGCCGATACTTGACAAACGTCAGGCATTGGCTTACGTTGCTCAATAGTAGTTGCTCCAAGAGGGCTGTCGTGCCGATGATTGTCTCGCGTGTGTAAGTCAGCGTAGTCATCGTTGGACATCGCCACTCGGGAGAGGAAGATGATCCGATCGTTTCGGAGTTCAGAACTTGAAAAGCTTTGGAAAGCTGGCCGCGCGTTACGCTTCAAAACGATTGATACGCAGCAGATATTGGACTGTCTTGACGTTGTGGACTCGGCAAGAGAGCCGCACGATGCGGCCTTCACTGGATTTCGCTTCGAAGAATGGACCAGTCGCCGAAGGAAACGTTGGTGCCGGAGCCGGGGCGACGATCGGCAAGTCCGGCGGCGGGGGTCCGATGAAGGGTGGGGTGGGTACGGCGTCCATCACGCTGGCCG
>JANMOL010000633.1:0-3863 GCA_031369245.1 Hyphomicrobium sp.
TAGGTTCGGCAGCAGGCGGCGGCTTCCCGCAGTGGAACTGCAACGGCGTGCACTCAGCAAAGGTGCGGGCTGCATCGCCGGGTTATCGCGCACGTTTGCAATCGTCGCTGGCCGTATCGGCCGACGGCGTGAATTGGGCGTTGCTCAACGCATCCCCCGACCTGCGCCAGCAGATCAACGAAACACCCGCGTTGCATCCGCTCAAAACCGGCGGCTTGCGAAACTCGCCGATCAAGGCCGTGGTCGTGACCAACGCCGACGTCGACCACATCACCGGGCTGATCAACCTGCGCGAGGGCCAGCCGTTCGCGATCTACGGATCGGACCGGGTGCTGGCCACGCTCAACGCCAATTCAATTTTCAATGTCTGTTCGCCGGAAAAGGTGCCGCGCATCACCCTGCCGCTCGATCAGCGCATTGCTCTTGAGGGCGCCGGCGTCGATCTTGGGCTGACTATGGAAGCCTTCGCGGTTCCGGGCAAAATCGCGCTGTTTCTCGAAAAGGCCGGTACAGACGGCAATTTCGGCAGCCGTGACGTCGACACGATTGGCCTCAAGATCACCGATACGGCCGCTGGCACCTCGTTTTTCTATATCCCCGGCTGCGCGGAAATCGATCCGCCGCTCGCGGACCGTATCAGCGGCGCCGATCTGATTTTTCTCGACGGCACGTTGTTCACGGATGACGAGATGATCGCGCAGGGCCTGTCGCACAAAACCGGTCAGCGCATGGGCCACATCTCGATTTCAGGGCCGAACGGCTCGATCTCAGCCTTCAAACCACTTGATGTGAAGCGGCGTATTTACGTGCATATCAACAACTCAAATCCTGTGTTGGATGACAATTCAGAAGCCCGTAAGGTCGTCGAAACGGCCGGCTGGGAAGTCGGCTTCGATGGAATGGAGGTCCGCCTATGACGGCCGTTAGCCTTGAAAAGAGAACGTTCGAGCGGCGCGGCAATGAACCGCCGATGAGCACCGCGGAATTCGAAGCTGCGATCCGCGCGGTCGGGCCTGAGCGCTATCACGATCTGCACCAATTCCATCACCTGCTTCACGGCGGCAAACTTGAAAAAGGGCAGGTGCAGGCCTGGGCTTTGAATCGTTACTGTTATCAGTCGGCCGTGCCGCGCAAGGACGCCGCCTTCATCAGCCGCGTGCACGACCGCGAACTGCGGCGCGAATGGCTGCATCGCGTCATCGATCACGATGGCTCTCCGCCTGATGACGTCGGCGGCATCGAGCGCTGGTTGATCCTGACCGATGGCCTCGGCCTCGACCGCGAATACGTGATCTCGCGCCGTGGCGCGCTTCCAGCAACTGTGTTCGCCGTCGAAGCCTACGTGACGTTCGTTCGCGAGCAGCCGCTGACCGTCGCCGTTGCTTCGTCGCTGACCGAACTGTTTGCGCCGAAAATCCACAAAGAACGGATCGT
Source organism: Hyphomicrobium sp. (assembly GCA_031369245.1). Classification (GTDB taxonomy): domain Bacteria; phylum Pseudomonadota; class Alphaproteobacteria; order Rhizobiales; family Hyphomicrobiaceae; genus Hyphomicrobium_B. The sequence continues at coordinate 1,435 of JANMOL010000633.1, forward strand.
CGGCATGCTCGAAGGCTACTCCTTTATCAACGACAACGTGCTCGCCTACTTCAAGCGCCGGCTGACGCAAGCCCCGCGCGACAGCGATTTCGCACTTCAGTATGTCTTGAAGCACGCCAAGACGCGCGAGGAGCAAGAAGCCTGCGTCGATGCCGTGCGCTTCAAATGCAACGTGCTTTGGGTGCAGCAGGACGCTCTCTACAATGCTTACGTGACCGGCAATATCCCGCCTGGCGCATTCCGGCCGGAGGCCTGAGCGATGACCGGCACCACCCAGCGCACGCGCACGATGATTTCGCCCGCGTCTCAGCCGGGGCTGCCGCCTCATATCAAGCTGCGTCACGACGCGGGCCGAGGCCGCTGGCACGTGCTGGCGCCAGAACGGGTGTTTGAGCCGGATCCGATCGCTGTCGAAATCTTGAAGCAATGTGATGGCGTCAAGACGGTCGAGGCTATCGCCGCGGCGCTGGCTAAAGAGTACAACGCGCCACTGCAAGACATCCTCGCCGACACCATATCCATGTTGCAGGAGTTGGCCGACAAGGGCGTCGTCAAGGCTTGACCGGAGCACTATCAAAATGAACGAAATCGCCCCGCTTGAGCAATTCGGAGACGCCGTCGAAGGGTCGTGTGCGCGCGCGCCGATCGGCCTTCTGGCTGAACTGACCCACCGTTGCCCGCTGCAGTGCCCGTACTGTTCCAACCCGTTGGAGCTCGATCGTGTCAGCCAAGAACTGACGACTGGCCAATGGCAGGACGTCATGCGGCAGGCAGCCGACCTCGGCATTTTGCAAATCCATTTGTCGGGCGGCGAACCGACCGTTCGCAAGGATTTAGAGGACATCGTCGAAGTTGCCGCAAAAGTCGGGCTCTATACCAACCTGATCACGGCTGGCGTGACGCTGACGCGGGATCGCTTGAAGCGTCTGAAAGACCTCGGCCTCGATCATGTCCAGTTATCAATCCAGGACGTCGATGACGCCAACGCTGAGAAAATCTCGGCCTACAAAAACGGCCTGCAGAAAAAGCGTGAACTGGGCACCTGGGTGCGCGAGTTCGAGATGCCGCTGACGATCAACGCGCCGATCCATCGCCACAACATCGAAAATCTGCCGAACATCATCCAGTTTGCGGTTGAAATGGGGGCAGGCCGCATCGAAGTCGCCAACATCCAATATTACGCTTGGGCGCTGAAAAATCGCGCGTCGCTAATGCCGACGCGCGCGCAAGTCATCCGCAGCGCTGAAATTGTCGAAGAGGCCAAGGAGCGCCTAAAAGGCATTCTGGTGTTCGACTTCGTTGTGCCGGATTACTATGCCAAGACCCCGAAACCGTGCATGGGCGGTTGGGGCAAAGGCATCATCAACATCACGCCGCAGGGCCGGGTGCTGCCGTGTCACGCATCGGAACAAATTCCTGGCCTCGAATTTGACAACGTCAAAGACAAGCGCCTGGCTGACATCTGGCTCAAGGGTCAGGCCTTCGAAAAGTACCGCGGCATCAGCTGGATGAAAGAGCCGTGCAAGAGCTGCCCGCGAGCCGAAATTGATTTTGGCGGATGCCGCTGCCAGGCAATGGCCTTCACGGGTGATGCCACCAACACCGACCCGGCCTGCAAGTTCTCGCCGTACCACGCCGCCTTCGTCGCCGCTGCCGAGCGCGAAAGCGCGGAAGCCACCCCGCCCGCGTTCGTCTACCGGCGGCTGGGTGGTGCCAAGACCGACGTAATGGCCGAATAGGGCCGCCTCTTCGCGCTGCACCAAATTTTTTTGAGGCCGTCGCGCGGCCTTTTCATCGCCGTGCGGCATTTCGTTCAGTCGCAGTTCAGAAAAAAAATGCCATTTCTTATTTCCTGGTCTAAAAGACTTGGCGTTCTAACAGCGCCGAAAAGGCGAAACGGGAAGGAAATACTCGATGCGCAAATTGGTTTTGGCGATCGCACTGATCGCCGCAATGCCGGTCGCTGCCTCGGCGGCTGACGCGGAAGCCGGCAAGGCCGTATTCGGCAAATGCAAGGCCTGCCACCAGATAGGCGAAGGCGCGAAAAACGCCGTCGGCCCGAACCTGACCGGCGTTATCGGCCGCAAGGCTGGTTCGGTGGAAGGGTTTACCTACTCGGAAGCGATGAAGGGTTCTGGCCTGACGTGGGACGAAGCCACGTTCAAGGAATACATCGAAAATCCGAAGAAGAAAATTGCCGGCAACAAGATGGTGTTCATGGGCATTGCCGATGCCACCGACCGTGACAACCTGACGGAATATCTCAAGACCTTCAGTGCGGCTGCCGCACCTGCTGCACCCGCCGCGCCAGCTGCACCGTAAAACAGCCTCGACGTCGGCTCGACTATTGAAGCGCCGCGGGTTCAGCCCGCGGCGCTTTTTTAAATGGCGCTCATAAAAACGTAACACAAAGGCGGCCTCGATCTTTG
>JANMOL010000156.1:0-2367 GCA_031369245.1 Hyphomicrobium sp.
GCCCCCACCGGCTCGGGTTTTGAGCCAGCGGTCGTGACCAACGAAACCGCTGCGCTTTACATCCGCGCGATGATTGCGGCGGCGGCCTCTGATGGGCGTATCGACAACGCCGAGCAGGCGAAAATCCTGGGCGGGCTTAAGCAGGCCGGTATCGATGCTGAAGCCGAAGAGTTCCTGGCCAACGAGCTGAACAACCCGGCATCGGTCGAAGACCTGGCGAATGCTGCGAACTCGCCGGAAGAGGCCATCCAGATTTATACGGCAGCACGTATGGCGGTTGAGCCCGACGCGCAGGGAGAGCAGAGGTTTCTTGCTTCGCTTGCTGGTGCGCTCGGGATCGACGGCAAACTTGCAGCCCACATCGATGCGACGACGCGCAGCACGGCAGCGTAGCTGCTGCCAGCGGTCAATTGGAAATGCCGCCTACCACACCAGTAGGCGGCATTTTTTATTTCAAGATATTGTGCGGTTCAGTTGGTCTTGCTTGCCGGTGGCGTGACCGATGCGGTCGAGCCGTCGAGCTTGAAGAAGGCGTCAACGCGCATGCCTGTGAACAGCGGCGGGTTGCCGTCAATCGCGACCATGACTTCAACCACTTCGACATCGGTCGGGCGTCGCGGGCCACGCGATGCAATGCGCGGCGCGCCAAGCGACTGCGAAATCGACGTCACGACGCCATCGAACGTCTTATCCGGGAAGGCGTCGGCTTTGATGACAACGTGTTGTCCAACGCGGACCTTGGCGGCGTCGCGCTCTTCGACTTCGGCGCGCAAGCGCAGGCTGCTCAGATCACCAAAGATGACGAGCGCACTTTCTGGCGACGGGACAGCCGTTTCGCCGGGTTTGCCGATCATGTTCAACACCGTGCCGGTCGCTGGAGCCCGAACGCGCGTGCGCTCGAGGGCGATTTCAGCGCCTGACAGCTCGGCGCGGGCGGCCGCGAGAGAAGCTTCCAAGCGCTGGCTGAGCGGCATGTTGGGCTTAGCCAAAACAGCCGTCAGCGCGGACCGCTCCGCATCGACTTTGGCTCTTGCAGCCTCGACCTTGCTGCGCTCGGCGGCAAGCGCATCAGGCTTGGCGGTGCCGGCCTTTTGAGCTTTTGCGACATCATCAAAGGCCTCGCGGGCGGCAAACAGTGCACGCTCGGCGGTGGCGACGGCATCTTCGGCGGTGCGCCGATCGAGGCCAAGGCCGGTGACTTTCTCTTCTTCGCGCTCACGCTCACGGACGCTGACTTCGGCGCGGGCGGCCATGATGCGGGTGAGGATTTCCTGGTCGTCGAGACGCAGCAGGAGATCGCCGGCTTCGACCTTGTCGTTGGTCTTGGCGAGAACATCGACGATGCGGCCTGGAACCTGGCTGGCGACGCGGATCTCGCCGTCCTTTGGTTCGACACGGCCGGTCGCCGACGCTGCCCACTGGGCCGACGCCGACGGGGCTTCAGCGTGCGCCGCGCCCGCAATCTCAGCCATGCCGGTGCCAGCGCGGGTCGCCATGGCGTTGATGCCAAAGCCGGCCGCAATCGCCAGAATTCCAGCCACGGCAATCGTGGTGACAGTCGGATCAATCTTAAGCATGGAGCTTACGCCTCTTGGTCAAATCGGTAATTTCAGGAGCATTGATGCCCTCGGGCCGGCGTTCCTCGCCGACAATCTTGCCGTCTTCAATGCGCACCACGCGGTCGGCATAGCCGAGCGTGCGGGGATCGTGGGTGACGGCCAGCACGCTGCGCTTTTGCTCACGCGCAATGCGCGACAAGAGTGCCATGACGGCGTGGCCGTTTTCACTGTCGAGGGCCGCCGTCGGCTCGTCTGCCAGAACGATTGAGGGCGAACTTGCGATCGCGCGGGCGACGGCAACGCGCTGCTGTTCTCCGCCCGACAGATTACCCGGGTAGTTGGTCAGACGATGGCCAAGGCCGACGTCGCGCAAGACTTCTTCCGAGCGGCTGGTCGCTGCAAAGCCTGTGATGCCGCGCACATCGAGGGCGATGCGAACGTTTTCAAGCGCGTTCAACGTCGGAAACAAATTGTAAGACTGGAAAATGAAGCCGATGTGATCGCGGCGGATTTTCGCGAGTTCTTCGGGCGACAGGCCGGCGACTGTTTGGCCATTGATTTTCAATGAGCCGGAGGTTGGCGCCATGATGCAGCCGAGGATCGACAGCAGCGTGGTTTTGCCCGAGCCGGACGGCCCCATCAGCAACGTCAGCTCGCCCGGCACGAGCTGCAGGTCAACGCCTTTGACGGCGACAACCAGACCGGCACCAGAGCCAAGCTCTTTGACGACGTCGTGGGCTTCAAGGACTGGGGTCACACTCATCTCGAGAACACCGTTGCAGGATCAATTTTGGTGACTTTGACGATG
>JANMOL010000412.1:0-4687 GCA_031369245.1 Hyphomicrobium sp.
CTCGCGCGCACACCACACCGCGTGGCCGAGACCAAGCGGGGCCTGCTGGCGGGTAAAGCTCGATTGGCCGGCCGCTGGCAGATCGCGGGTCAGTTTTTCAAGCTCGCCGGTTTTGCCGCGCTCGGTGAGGGTTCGCTCAAGTTCATATTGGATATCGAAATGGTCTTCGATGACGGACTTGTTGCGGCCGGTGACAAAAATCAAATGCTCGATGCCGGCGGCGCGGGCCTCATCGACGACATGCTGGATGACCGGGCGGTCAACGACCGTCAGCATTTCCTTGGGCATTGATTTGGTAGCCGGCAGAAACCGGGTGCCGAGGCCCGCTACCGGAAAAACAGCCTTGCGGATCGGCTTTTTGGCTTGTGTCATCAAGGTCTCCCGGTGCGTCTCAATGTGCGTCTCAATCGGCTTTCAACCATTGTCTGCTAGCGCAGGTGTTACAGGAACAGGCCGGTGACTAAGGTGTGTGCGGAACGTGGCTGATTGTGCCAGATTGATCAAATCCGGCGGTTTGCGCGTGAGACTGCGCGGCGGCGGCTGCGGTGTCCCTATCGAAATCTAACAGTGGTTGCAACTATGAGCGTTTTGGTTACAGGCGGCGCGGGTTACATCGGCAGCCACATGGTTCTTGAGATGGTTGACGCGGGCGAACAGGTGGTCGTGATCGATAACCTGTCGACGGGGTTCCGCTGGGCCGTGGCACCCGGCGCGGCGCTGGTGACCGGCGATATCGCTGATCGCGCACTGGTCAAGGCGACGATCGAAAAACACAAGGTCTCGGCGATTATCCATTTTGCCGGCTCGATTGTGGTCCCGGAGTCGGTTGCCGATCCGCTCGGGTATTATTTGAACAACACGGTCAAATCGCGCGGACTGATTGCAGCGGCGGTTGAGACCGGCGTCAAGACTTTCATTTTCTCGTCAACGGCGGCCGTCTACGGCAATCCGGTTGAGAACCCGGTGACCGAGGCGGCCGTTCCAGCCCCGATGTCACCCTACGGTTCATCAAAGCTGATGACCGAGGTCATGCTGGCCGACACTGCCAACGCGCATGATTTCCGCTATGTCGCGCTGCGCTATTTCAATGTGGCGGGCGCTGATCCGCAGGGCCGCTCGGGTCAATCGACGCCGAAGGCCACGCATCTGATCAAGGTGGCGTGCGAGACCGCGCTCGGAAAACGTTCGCACATGGACGTGTTCGGCACCGATTATCCAACGCATGATGGGACCTGCATGCGCGACTATATCCACGTCAAAGATCTGGCGCGCGCCCACATGTCGGCACTCGCTCATTTGCGCAAGGGCGGCGCTTCCGACATTTTCAACTGCGGTTATTCGAAGGGCTTTTCCGTACACGAGGTGATCGCGGCCGTGAAGCGCGCCTCGGGTCACGATTTCACGGTTAATCTGTCGCCGCGCCGCCCGGGCGATCCGGCAGCGATCGTGGCGGCATCGGCCAAAATCCGTGCGCAGCTCGGCTGGACGCCCGAGCACGATGACCTCGATATGATCGTGGCGCAGGCACTGGCCTGGGAAAAGCGCGTCGATGCCCTGAAAGCGGCCTCGTCATCGGGCTGAAAGCCGCAAAAAAGCCCTGAATCGCAGCGTTTTTGCGCTTAGGATTGTGACGGCGGCAGGCTCGGTCCCACGGCCTGCGCCGGTCTGTGTGGAGGACGCTTTGCAAGCAGCTCTTTCTGGCCGAACTCTTTCGAAGATTTGCGTGGCGGTTGCGGCCACGTGGATGGCCTTGGCCTCCGGATCGGCTCCGGGGTTTGCTGGCGAGCCATTTAACGCGTTTGTCGAGAGCGTATGGCCGGAGGCCGAGAAAGAGGGCGTCTCGCGCGCGACGTTTGAGGCCGCCTTTGCCGGGTTGCAACCCGACATGACCATCCCAGACCTTGAAATCGATGGCCGTCCTAAGATCGACAATTCGGGCCAGGCGGAATTTACAAAGACAGCGGCGGACTACATTTCGAAGCCGTACATGGACAAGCTCGCAGGCCAGGGCCGGGCGTTCTTCGCGCAGCATCGCGCCGCGCTTGAGCGGATCGAGAACGCGACCGGCGTCGATCCCTACATTCTCGTCGCGATCTGGGGACGCGAGACGTCCTACGGTTCTTATAAGCTGCCGCATGATGCGATCCGTGTGCTGGCAACGCTAGCCTATGCGGGGCGGCGCAAAGAACTGTTCCGGCTTGAACTTCTTGCAGCGTTGAAAATGCTGCAGCTTGGTGTGCCGCGCTCGGACATGAAATCGTCCTGGGCGGGTGCGGTTGGCCTGACGCAATTCATGCCGACCGAGTTTCATAAATTCGCGGCCGATGGCGACGGCGATGGCAAGGTGGACATCTGGCGCTCGATCCCGGATGCCCTGGCGTCAGCGGCGCGTCAACTTGAAGGCAAAGGCTGGGTGCGCGGCGCGATGTGGGGCTATGAGGTGCGGGCCGGTGCCAAATCCGATTGTTCACTCGAAGGGCCGCCCGATACGCGGGCCATCGCGGATTGGCAAAAGCTCGGCTATGCGCGTGCCGGTGGCCGGACGTTCACTGCCGCTGAACAGGCGCAAGCGGCGTATTTGATGATGCCGGCTGGAGCTTATGGACCGGCGTTTCTGGCACCGGAGAATTTCAAAGTGATCCGGCTGTACAACACGTCGGATCTGTACGCGCTGTTTGTCGGCCACCTGTCAGACCGGATCCGGGGCGGCGGTGATTTCGAGACGTCCTGGAAGCCGTTCCAGCAGCCCAAGACGCGGACCGTGCATGATTTGCAGGCGCGGCTGAAGGCGCTTGGCTACCCGATGGACAAGACCGACGGCAAAATCGGCTCGAATACCAGAAAGCAGATTGGGCTGTATCAGAAGGCCAACGGCCTGGCGATCGACTGCTGGCCGTCCGACGCTGTGCTGGCGCACGCCAACGCGAACGCGTCGCGGTGATTGACGCTCCGTGCCGATTGAGCAGCCGCGAGGGATTGGATGCGGCCGTGTGTGCGCGTACACTCAAGCGCACTGATTTGACCGTCAAATGGTCTTTGGATTTGGTTTGCGCCGCATGGCATTCTTGAAAAACGGCAGACTTGGCGGTGGCTACCGGTGCGCGGCAGCCGTCGTGCTGGCATTGCTAATGGGGCTTGCCGCCTTGCCGGTGCGGGCCATTGAAGACGACGCGGCGAGTTATCTGACGCCGTTTCCTGAAGCCGATATCTATCAGCTGACGGTTTTTGGCGACACGTTTGCCGAGGGCGTCCTGGCGGGCCTGGTCGAGGCGATGGGGTCAGACGCGCGGCTCAACATGCAGCGCAAGCAGCACGACATCGCTGGCGTCATGAGCGCTGATTTCGACACCAAGGCCCGGGAATTCGAGGAGGCGGTTCAGCGCGAGCCGCTCAATATCGGGGTGGTGATGATTGGCGAAGACGATCGCGTCGCGCTCAAAAGTTCGACCGGGCGGAAGGTTGCGATCGCCAGCCCGGAGTGGATCGCTGAGTATGCGCGCCGGATCGATCGCTTGATGAAAGCGCTGAAACGCAAGAACCCGGCGGTCTACTGGGTCGGCCTGCCAAACCTGGCGCGCGCTGACGCCAACGAGCAGGCGACGGCTATGAATGATGTGATCCGCGAGCGGGCCTATTTGAACGGCTTTAAATACATCGATGCGTTTGCCGGATTTGCCGATGAGGCGGGCGCGTATTCCGCTTACGGCCCCGATCTGGCTGGCAAGATCCGGGTGCTGCGCCAGCCGGACGGCGTGCATTTCACGGAAGCGGGTAACCGCAAACTAGCCCATTTCGTCGAAAAAGAGCTGCGCCGTGATTTGAACCAGGCCAAGAGCAGCCGCACAGTTCCGCTGCTGGGTACTGAAAGCGAGCAGGCCAAGATCAATCCGGACAACGCGGTCAAGACGCCGGCACCGTCGTCGCCGGCGGCTGATCCGTCTGCGGCTGCTCAAGCGCCCATCGCGAAGGCTGCGAAGGCCGACGGCAGCGGGGCGGCTGTGTCAGCAACGACAGACGCATCGGGCGATCAGAAGGCCGACAACGGCAAGATCACGCTCAAGGTTATCGGCGCCAACGGGCGAGAAGAGGCAGCGATCGTCGATATTATACGGCCCGCGATCCCGGCGTCGGTGGTGGCGCTGATGGCGCGGCGCGAAGGCTCGGGTCAGGGCGGCGACCTGTTGGTCGATCAAATTGCGGGCGGACTGACGCTGATGAGTTCGATCGCGCCGGGCGGCAATAAGGCGCGCGGTAAGCTCTCTCCGACGCAAGCGCCGTACTTCCGCCTGCTCGTCAAAGGCGAGCGGCTGGCGCCGAAGGCAGGCCGCGCCGACGATGTGAGCTGGCCGGTCAAGGGCGATGCTGCGAGCGACGCGCAAAAAGCCAGCCCGCAGCCGAAGGGTTAGGACCTTTCATGGCCGCAGAACTGACCGGCTGGGAAATCGACGCCACCGCCGTTGACGCCATTCTCAACGAGGATCATCAAACGCTTCGTGCGTTCATCGATGGCTACGGTCGGCTGGCTGCCTATGACGATGAGCGCAAGACGCTTGCCGTTAGAGAGCCATCAAGCCGTCTCGCGGATGCAATGTATGAAAGCCTGCCACTGAGCAGCTTTTGCAGCAAAGGGCAGGGTGTAGGCCGGGCTTGTCGACGGCAGAACGGCGGTTGTGAACGGGCGGCCTAA
>JANMOL010000168.1:0-3285 GCA_031369245.1 Hyphomicrobium sp.
CCGGTTACAAAGCTGTTTCACTCATGGGCGGACCAGGCTGTTGCCTGCCGGGTTTGAGACCGGGCTGAGACGGGGTCGAGACGGGTTTGCGTTGTGCCCGTGCTATGGCGCAATTTGGATAGTTCCGCCACATTTTATGGCTATGCGTCGTCGATGTTCGACATCAAGATGCCGCAGGCTGATTCGGCTGTTGTCCGCCAGCCTGGTTGTCAAGGATGATGCGGGGATCATCCACCGTTATAAATAGTCCTTCGGGGGATCACGTGGGGAAACTGCGCCGTCTGCAATGCTTGAGCGGTTTGCTGGGGTTCGCCGTCGGACTTGCGGGGCTTGCCGCAGGCTCGGCCGCCTGGGCCACCGACCGGGCCACCGATAAGGCCGCCGACCGCACCAAGGACGCCGCCAGCACGCTTCCAGCCACCAAGCCAGCCGCCGCCAGCACACCTCCAGCCACCAAACCAGCCGCCGCCGCCGCGCCCGCTCCTGTTGCCGCTCATCCTCACAAGCCCAGCCCGTCGGTTGCAAAGCCCAGTCCGTCGTTTCCAAAAACCGTGCCCGAAGCCAAGGCCGAGGCCGAAGCCGCCGCCAAGCCACCAGAAAAATGGAGCGACGCCGAGATCGCGGACGGCAAAGCCCGTTGCGCCGCCATCCTGAAGCGCATCAACGCGATCGCCATTCCCGAAGCGCCGATCAAAGAGGGCGCGTGCGGCGCGCCCGCGCCGATCCAGCTGATCAGCATCGGCACCAAGCCGCAGGTCTCGATCTCGCCGCCCGCCATCATGACGTGCGAACTCGCGGAAGGCTTGGCGGCGTGGATCCATAGCGAACTGCAACCGCTCGCCAAAAAGCACCTCGGCGCCGAGATCATCAAAATCGAAAACATGAGTTCGTACGCCTGCCGCAACGCCTACGGCCGCGCCAAAAATAAACTCAGCGAGCACGGCGTCGCCAACGCGCTCGATATTCGCGGCTTCACCACTGCCGCTGGCAAGACCGCTCTGGTGCTCGAAGACTGGGGCACCCCGCAACGCGAAATCGTGGCCCGCATCGCTGCTGCAAAAGCTGCCGCCGCCAAGGCCGAGGAGGCGCGGCTGGCCGCTGAGAAAGCCGCGCAAACCAATCAGCTCGCCGTAAAGGGCGCACAGAAAGCCCCCGGCACACCGCCCTCTGCCACCGCTTCGACCAGCGGCGGGCCTGCATCAGGCCTCGCCAAAACGACGATTGTCGACGGCATCCCCAAAGTTACCGTCACGCTGCCGGGCGCACGGCCTGCCACCGCCGATCCCGAATTTGCCATCTCGCCCGATAAGCTCGGCGGCCCCAAGGACAAGATTAAGGATAAAGAGAAAGCCGCCAAGGGCGCACCCTCTCGCGATGCCGTTACCGCCGTCCCGGCCACCAAAAAGCACAACGCGGCAGCCTTGCCGGTGCCGTCCGATAAAGCGCCTGCTGCCGGCGGCGGGGCAAAGTCGGCGTTCCTGCACGCAGCCCACGCCACGGCCTGCCAGATCTTCGGCACCACGCTTGGCCCTGAGGCCAATGAGGCCCATCGCAACCATTTCCACGTCGATATGGCGGTCCGCAAGCACACCAAAATCTGCGATTAACCGAACCGGCAACCACGTTGCCCGTATGCTGCTTGCCAAGCCGCGCGCCGCCCGGCAAAGGTTGGGCATCGCCGCGTTGTTTCCGGAAACTGTGAATGCCCCCGCGCCCGCCGAAATCGAAACCACCCATCACCGCGCGCGCCGCATCCACGCTCACAGCTGGCAGCTTTCCAGCCGTCCGCCTGCGCCGCAACCGCAAAGCGCCGTGGGCCCGCCGCCTCGTATCCGAACATGCGCTCTCGGCCAATGATCTGATCTGGCCGCTGTTCGTGCTCGAGGGCAAAGCCAAGCGCAGCGCCATCGCCTCGATGCCCGGCGTCGAACGGTTGTCGGTTGACCTGATCGTCGAGGCCGCGCGCGAAGCCGTCAGCCTCGGCATTCCAGCCCTCGCGCTGTTCCCCTACACCGATCCCAAGCTGCGCTCGGACGATGCGCGCGAAGCCTTCAATCCCGACAACCTGGTCTGCCGCGCCACCCGCGCCGTCAAAAAAGCTCAGCTCGACATCGGCATCATCCTCGACATCGCGCTCGATCCCTACACCAGCCACGGCCACGATGGCCTGCTGATCGGCGACGAGATCGCCAACGACGAAACCATTGCAGCCCTTATCCGGCAGTCGCTGATCCAAGCCGAAGCCGGCGCCGACATCCTTGCCCCGTCCGACATGATGGATGGCCGCATCGGGGCGATCCGGTCCGCGCTCGAAGACGCCGGCCACGCCAACACCCAGCTGATGAGCTACGCTGCCAAGTACGCCAGCGCCTTTTACGGCCCGTTCCGCGACGCCGTCGGCTCGACCGGATTTTTGAAGGGCGACAAACGCAGCTATCAAATGGACCCGGCTAATTCCGGCGAAGCGCTGCGCGAAGTCGCGCTCGACATCGCCGAAGGCGCCGACATGGTCATGGTCAAGCCCGGCATGCCGTATCTCGACATCGTGCGGCGGGTGTCGGACGCCTTCAACATTCCGGTGTTCGCCTATCAGGTCTCGGGCGAGTACGCGATGATCGTGGCGGCAGCCCAAGCCGGATCGCTCGATCACGACAAGGCGATGCTCGAAAGCCTGCTGGCCTTCAAACGCGCCGGCGCCAGTGGCGTGCTGACATATTTCGCGCCCAAGGTTGCAAAGCTGTTGCGGGCGTAGGGTTGGCGCGCACCGCAAATGACGAGGCGTAGGGCGGGTTAGGCGCGAAGCCTTCGCACAGCGCCGTAACCCGCCGCCCGCACATGAGATGTTGCAAAATTCTTGTCTGAGGCTGTCGGATTACGGCGCGGTACAGCGGCCGCAGGCCGCAAACCAAACAGTCCGCAGATGCCGCGCCTAATCCAACCTACAATTCTTCGTTTTGATTGATCCGGGCTACAGCGGGCTGACGAGTGCGACACCATTCGTCGCAAAGCTATTCTGGTTCCACAAGCCCATCGCTTGCAGTTGTTTCAGGAAGTCGGAACCATTGTAGACCGTCGTTGGGATAACGTGATGTTTCGCGTAATCCAGCAAATATCCGCCCACTGTGACTGGCGATATTGTATTCGGCAGATCGTCGAAAACGCTAGGAAGTTCGCCCGCCATATTACTAATCCCCGAAAATTTTTTTATTGCGCTTTCGATCTCAAATCACGAATTACGAATTACGAAGCTTCGCATCTCTTCGCAAAGTCCCAGCCTCTGAGACC
>JANMOL010000231.1:0-4204 GCA_031369245.1 Hyphomicrobium sp.
GGAGGCCTGGATGATCACAGCCTTTTGGGCCGTGTTCTTCGAGCCCATGTCTTTAGAGCCCATGGCTTTAGAACCCATGTCCTTGGAGCCCATGGCTTTCTTGTCGCAATGCTCCATAGCCGCCATCGGCTTGGCCATGGCAGCTGTAACCGGCGTTACCGCCAGTGAAAAGCCGATTAGGACGGCCATTATGGTACGTAGCAAGGACACGTTTTGTTCGGCTCTCCTTAGCTTGAGAATGGGCCTTATCCCTTAAAAGTCAATGCGCGGCTTGGTTAGGTTTGTTTGGATTGATGCAAATGTCGTACGAGGGCTGATAAAGCCTTGTTACGTTCTCCCAAGGACCGTTTGCAAAATGGGACGAGCAAAAAGTTCAGTTTCCTGGGGCGTTTCCCCGACCTGACGCGGGCGCCACTTATATCGCCGGCAGAGATGGGACTGAATGGCGGAGGGAGTGGGATTCGAACCCACGAGACCCTTACGAGCCTACACGCGTTCCAGGCGAGCGCCTTCAACCACTCGGCCATCCCTCCGCATGTCGTCTGGAACGGGGCGCACTATACCCAACATCGGCTGCAGCGCAACACGCTGGGCGCCGGCACGCCTGCCGCGCACCGCGAACCGCCAGCCTTGACCTGTGGCAGACAAAGCCACATTGGTGTCACGCAATCCTTCGATACAAGCTTGAACATGACCGCCCAGCGCCTGCTCAAACTCCTTGCTCTGCTGTCACTCGTCCTAACGATTGCCGCCATCACGCTGTGGTGGACAACCGGCGAGACGCCCTCACCGTGGCTGGTCCGGGCCTCCCTCACAAGCTTTGCCCTCGCGCTGCTCACCGGACTGATTGGGCAGGACACCCGGCCGCGCGTGATGATGCGCTTTCTCGCAGCACTGTTCGCGATCATTTCAGCGATCGCGTTCGCAGCCGATTTTTCACACACCGGCCCCGACGGCGAGAGCTTTAAACTCACATCGCTGATGACGCATCTCAACGAGCGCACACCCTCACTCGTGGCCTCAAGCAAAGCCACCGTGACGCGCACGCTGGGCGACGCGGCGTGGGACCCGATGCTGACATCGGTACTCAGCCTGCCGGCAACGGTGATATTCGCCGGTCTGGCCGCTGCATTCGGGTTTGCCGGCCGCCCGCGGCGGCGGGTGCGGATTTTCGTCAACTGACATCCAGGCGGCTCGAAGTGTTTGCGCTCTACTGGCCCGCACCATCCAGCGCAATACAGACAGCAACCAGCGCGACAAGGCCGTTGACCAGCAGCAGGATCAACCGTCTGTGGCTGGTATTCAACGCCTCAAGTTCTGAGTCTGGCACGAGGTAGGTTTCACCCGGCAGCAGGCCGAGTGCCGTCGCCTTGGTGCGTTTGCGTAACGTCCGCCAGATGCTGCCTTCATCGACCAGTGGCACGCCGGCCCGCGCGGCGATCTGCTGGGCTATGACAGGATAGGGAAACGCTGGATCAACATTGGCCTCGCTGACATAGCCGAGCGGGATATCGCGGTTGTCCTTGGTAATCAGTTGCGCGCCTTGCAACAGCACGGGCGCCCAGCGGCCGCCATACACTTCGCGCCGGAGCTCGACTTCCTTGATACTTGCGTATGGAATATCGTGCGAAACGTATCGCAGCATCGGCGTCGGCCCGCGCCCCGACGGCAGCGTGAAGTTGACCGTCTTGTCACCCAGCGACAGTCGCGCGCGCAGCGAAAACATCAGCTGAATGCACAGCAGCAGCATCAACACGGCAAAAAAGGCCCCCACAATGGCGAGCTGCCAAGTGTCGAACCACAACCCGGTTTCAATCCGCTGATAGAGCATGATCGGCAAGCTCGCAAAGAACGGCAGCAGAACGAGCATCAAGAAAGACAGTGCTGTCTTGCGCCCGCCGGACACGCCGTACTCGGTTCGCTCTGCTCCGCTCAACGGCTGTGACCGGGACGATGGCCCGGGCTGGGCCGCAGCGCGTTCATCACCAGCGGCGCGGCCCAGTTTGCCCGCAAAGGGTATCGTCATCTTTGACATCGTCCGGCACTCGAATTTACACTTCGCTTCGCCCGCGCCCGCGGTGAGCGTGGTTGTCGCACAAAGAGGGTGCAACGACAAACGCGCTTTGAACGTATAACCGCACAACACTGTCAAAACGTCTCGAGGTACTGCATGATTTTTAAACTCCGCCGTCCCGCGTTGCCGACCGCGGCGATGGCACCCAAAGGCCGTTCCGCACCGATCCTTTCAGGCGGCGAGCATTTCGTATCGGGCCGCCCGCTGCTCCCGCCCTATCCGGCTGGCATCGAACAGGCTGTGTTCGGGCTCGGCTGCTTTTGGGGGGCGGAGCGGCTGTTCTGGCAGCTCGGGCGCGGCATCTGGATCACCGCCGTCGGCTATTCCGGCGGCTTGACGCCCAATCCGACCTACGACGAACTTTGCACCGGGACCACCGGCCATGCTGAGGTCGTGCTCGTCGCATACAATCCGCAGGAGATCTCGTACGAGACCCTGCTCAAAGTGTTCTGGGAGGCTCACGACCCGACCCAAGGCAATCGCCAGGGCAACGACGTCGGCACACAGTACCGCTCGACGATCTACACCACGTCGCCCGGCCAGCACGATGCAGCGATGGCTTCACGCGCGATGTACAGCCGTGCGATTGCCGGCGCGGGCTACGACGCCATCACCACCGAAATCGCGCCGCTCGAAACCTTATATTTCGCGGAGGGCTATCACCAGCAGTACCTAGCCAAGGTGCCCCACGGCCACTGCGGGCTGAGCGGCACCGGCGTTGCGTGCCCAATGCCTGGCGCGACGGCAAAGGCGGCTGAACACTAGCCATCGAAACGCCAGCTGCTGCTGCCGCACGGCGACGCTCGAACGTGGCCAACTATTTCGCGGCCGACCGGAGCTTCTTGAGATGCGGCCGCAAAGCGGCGTGCGGACTGGTCAGGACTTTGCCTGCCAGCTTTGAAACGGGCTTTGGATCAGGCGGCACGACGATCCCATCCGGGCCGCTTTCGAGCACCACCCGGCATTCCTGCGGCATCTGGGCCATCGAAATCGGCGGCTTGGGCGGTCTTGGCTTGTAGCCTGGCGGCAACGGCGGCGCTGGTGTTTTTGACGGCGCTAACCGGGCCAGCCATTCATCGACCTCTTTACCGCAACCGTCTTCGCCCGTCGGCAGCTTTTGCGGTTGGCACAAGCCCGATCCGGGCGGGCAGGCCATGCGGATATGGAAATGGTAATAGTGCCCGCCGATCGGGCGCACCTTGCCAAGCCACTTGCGATCGGGTCCAGCCGCCTGACACAGGGCTTTCTTGATCGCGGGATGGACCAGCACACGCTCGACCTCGGCATACGACGCCGCTCGTTTGATCAGTTTGACATGATCGGCCGTGAAAATTTTCGGATCGACCGCGATATCCGTGCTGTCGAGCATCGACGTTGCCGCCAAGTCCTCACGCTGTTTAGGGCTTAGGCGGGTACTGGGCATCGGCGTCAGCCAAACGTCGGCATCGAGCCCGACTTGGTGGCTGGCATGCCCGGTCAGCATCGGCCCGCCGCGTGGTTGCGAGATATCGCCCACCAGCAATCCAGGCCAATTGTCATTTTTCTGAGCATCAACCGCTAACCGCTGCACGAGTTTGACAAGATTGGGGTGACCCCAGTTGCGGTTGCGGGACAGCCGCATGGCTTGCCATGCCGGCCCGTCGACGGGCAGAGCCATGCCGCCCGCCAAACACCCGCGTGCGTACGTGCCAATGGCACGTGCGGCCAGCGGAGCAGCCGATTTGGCAGCACCGAACAATGCCTTGGCTGGCACATAGGGCGGCGATGGCGGCTCGCCCACTGCGGCGGGCTGGTCCGTCGGAGACGGCAAGGCGGGATCGACAAGGGCTGCAACGGGCGACGCCGTCAGGCTCGACCCCAGGCTCCCGCGGCCTGCACCGGAAACCGCGGACGCAGCGTCTGGCGCGGCCGAAGTCGGCGCCAGGGTGGCTGCCGCCGCAGCGGCTGGCGCGCCGCTGGCATCAGGTTCAAACGCGCTTGCTGCCGGAACAGCCCCGTTTGAAAAAGACAGCGTGTGGCTGCCCGGCGCATAGTCCGGCAGCTGCTGTTCTTCGTCGGGCAAGGGACTTGTTTGGGCGGCCGGCTCAGCAAACAGCGGGGCGATAAACCGGTAGGCCACGAGTACGACAG
>JANMOL010000233.1:0-5951 GCA_031369245.1 Hyphomicrobium sp.
CCAGGGCGTGACCGTGACCTGGAAGCTGAAGTAGCCGCGCTAGAGCCGTTGGCGCAGTGCCACTAAGCAGCTTTTTTGACCACGGGCCGCACGGACTTCTTAATATCCGTGCCGTGTTCATGCTCGGCCACTTGCAAATCAAAGCGCGATTGAAGGTTCAGCCAGAATTCGCCGCTCGTGCCGAAATAGGCGGCCAGCCTCAATGCCGTTTCGGCAGAGATCCCGCGGCGCGCGTGAACGATTTCATGCACCCGCGCGACATTCACGCCGAGGTTTCGTGCCAGCATATTCTGGCTGATGCCCAGAGGGCGCATAAACTCTTCGCGTAAAATCTCGCCCGGAGAGATTGGTTCAAGTTTGCTTTTCATGATGTCATGGCCTCAAGCACGTCAGTGATAGTCGACGATCTCAACGTCCTCAGCGCCATCGCTCCAGCGAAAGCAAATACGCCATTGGTCATTGATGCGAATGCTATGCTGGCCTTTTCTGTCTGCCTTCAGGGCTTCCAAACGGTTTCCAGGCGGCGCCCGAAGGTCATCTAACCGCGAAGCTGCCGCCAGCATTTCCAGTTTCCTGCGGGCGACGCGCTCGATGGCTGCGAATTTTTTGACCGGCGCCCGTTTGAAAAGTGCTTCGGTGGAACGGCAGCGAAAGCTCTTCAGCATCATCCAATTCTTCTATACCGTTTTCCAGTATATGTCAACCCTGCGGAGAACCGTCAAACCAGCGATACACGCTCGACGCTGACGCCCGTCATCGGCGCGCCAGGCTGGTTCGACCAATCCGCGTAGTTGCGCATCTCGCCGGTTTCGCGCACCCGGCGCAGGCGCGCGAGGTCGATGGTCGCGCTGACCCACTCGGCCGCGCTGAGCGTGCCTTCGGCGAGAATGCCGGTGTCTGAAATGCCATGCTCGGACGGCACGTAGATGCCAGCGGCCCCGGCGTTGAAATCGACCGCCGGTGACCAGGGCGCATCGCCGACGGTTGGCGATTGGATCGTCGCGATGGTGTTTTCAAGCGCGCGGGCAAGGCAACCCGTGCGCACCCGGTGATAGCCGGAGATCCGCTCGGTGCACGACGGCACGAGCACGGCCTCCGCGCCAGCTTCCGCCATCGACCGCACCAGCAGCGGGAATTCGCTGTCATAGCAAATCGCAATGCCGAAGGTGCCGATCGTTGTTTCAAACACCCGCACGGGCGCACCGGGCGAGATGCCCCAGTCGCGTTCGAACGGCGTCATAATCAGCTTTTCCTGCTCGCCGATGGGGCCGGCGGGCGAAACCAGCTGGGCGGCGTTGACGAAGCGGCCGTCGGATTTGAGCACCGGGCCGGAGCCAACGAGAATGTGGACATTGTGCTGGCGCGCCAGCTCGGCATGCAAGGCGACGCGCGTTGCTGCCAGCTCGGCGACTTTGGTCAGCGTGATTTTGAGATCGCTATAGACTTCCGAGCCAAAGCAGGCGGCTTGCTCGATCGCTGCATATTCGGGAAACAGCAGCAGGCTGGCGCCGGTTGCAGCCCCGCTTCGGACCCACAGCGCGATCTTGTCCTCCCACTCAGCCAGCGACTTTGGCTGACCGATCGGATACTGGGCACTGGCGACTTTGAGCAAGGGTGCGCGCGGCATCACAGCGTCTTCATCCAGAATTGCATTGTGTGCGTTGTTTCGCCGGGCTGATCGATATCTTTCCAGTCGTAGGTAGCGACGATGCCATCAACGGGATGATAGCCGCGCTTGGTCCAGAACGGATCGAGTGGCGCGTAGTCAGCCGGTTTTAACGGGTGATCGTTGGCCCGCACGACGCGGCAGAAGGTCGAATGCGTGAAGCCGCCAAGCTTATGGGCTTGCGCTTCGCGGCCATCGAAGAAGGCGTGACCGAGGCCATAACCGCGGTGGCTTTTGAGCAGCACGCTCTCGCCGCAATAAAAAATTTTCGAAAGGTCGTAGCCGGCTTTTTTGAACGGCTCGCCGAACTCATCGGCGTGCTCGACCATTGGGGCGGCGGTTGAAGCCCCGACCATATCCGTGCCGTCATAGGCGCAAATCACGACCGCACCTTTGGCGGCGGCAAATTTGGTCAGATAGCTGTGCTCGTAGTCGAGCGTGCCGTCATAGAGATATGGCCAATCGCGAAACACCGTGATGCGCAGGCGCGCAAGATCGGCCAGGACAGCATCAATGTCCTGCCCCGTGACCGCCTTCACATCGAGCTTTTTCTTGTCACCCGTCATGCCCCGCCCCGCGCCTCAGCTCGCGACCTGCATCATCCAGTCTGTCAGATTGTAGTAGGTCGTGACGCGCGTGATCTTGCCGTTGCTGACGGCAAAGAACGTGCCCGCTGGCAGCACGTACTTTTGTCCCTTGGCGGGCGGCAGGCCTTCTTCGGAATTTTTGTAGACGCCATGCACATTGAACTCGGCCGCCGCGCGCGTTGCGTCTTTTGAGACGAGCACCACGATATCTTTCAGTTGTTCTGAATAGTTGTGCGTCATGCGGGCGTTGAAGGCCCGGAACTTGTCGCGGCCCTGGCGGCGCTCGCCCTGGTTGACGTCGTGGATCACGTCGTCGGTCAGGAAGGCCAGCATGCCGTCGGTGTCGCCCTTGTTGAAGGCAGCGTAGTAATCGCGGATCAGCGCGGCGGTCGCGGCGCGGGCTTGGCTTTCGGGAGTTGTGTCGGTCATGGGCGGCTCCGGGATTAAGGCTTGAGGGTTGGCTGCGTGCTCTCTAGCAGGTCGGGCTCGAGCCTTCCAATTGCTTCAGCCTCCACCGGAACGCGATATTTCGTGGTACCTGCCAAACCGCGCGCCGGCCGTTTGTGTTGCGATGCGAGCGACGAGCGGCGGCCTGCCGCCTATGCCATCGGCAAAAAATCGCAAACATCTAGCTGATAAGCAACCCCAGATTGCATCAGAGCGGTACTGATACCGCATTGATTGTGTTTGCTTTTTTAGCGCGGCCAGGGGCCGTGCAGGCTAAAGTGGAGCAGGCCTATTGAAGCGAGTCGTTTCCGATGCCGCTCACCCCAGATGATCTCGCCGACAAGCTGCGCGAACGGTTGCGCGGTCTCCAGCCGCCCAGCCCGCCGGGTCTCAATGGTTTTGCCGAGGCTCCAACAGCGTTTGCAGGCGTCAGCCAGGACGACCAGCGGTTTGCTGAAAGTATCCGCCTGGCGCGCACCTTTGCCGCTATCGAGCAGCCCGATGATCGGCAGTTGTTGCTCGAGATTGCCGATCTGATTGCCAAGTCTGCGGGCCGCTAAAGCCAGTCGCTCATGCAAACACACCGGCATCTGGATTGGCCAGCGATTTGCTGTAGCTTCACGCTATGAGCCGTGCCTTCGTCAAAGAGGATGATGGTGGTGAAGGCCGCGAGGCGCTGCCCGACCGTCTGATATCCGAGCACCCCAATCTCGTGACGCCCGAGGGTCTCATGCTGATTGAGGGTGAGATTGCGCGCCTGAGTGAAGCGTACGCGGATGCGCAGGCATCGGCCGATCGGATCGCGATGCAAAAAATCGCCAGAGATTTGCGCTATTGGACGTCGCGCCGTTCAACCGCGGACGTGGTCGCGCCGCAACCGGTGACCAGCACCATCCAGTTTGGATCGACGGTCACGATTGAGCGCAATGGCGGACGGCGCCAAACCTTTCGCATCGTTGGCGAAGACCAAGCCAATCCCGCCCAGGGTTCGATTGCCTATGTTGCACCGCTGGCGCAGGCGCTGCTCGGCAAAGCGACCGGCGATGTGGTGCGGGCCGGTGCGAGCGACGCCGAAATCGTTGAGATTAGCTGACTTGATAGGTGCGCCGTTAGACCACGGGCGCGGTGGTGCCAAACGGGCAGCTTTGCGGCACCGCCGGCGGTTCGTTTGCGAGCCGCGTGAAGATCGCACGAATGTCGCCAATTGAGGCGTTTTCAACGGCCCCGGCGCTGACGTTTTCGCGCGACCACATCCAGCTCGCCGCCGGGTCGTGCCGCATGGCCCATTCGGGAAACAGCCGCGTCTCGACCTCTTGTGAAGCGACTTTCGAAATGTCGGTGTGGCGGTCATCGCGCGCGATCCGGTCGAACGCAGCGGTGACAACATCACGGCTGCCTTCCAGCATTTGCATGAACAGATCCTCGCGGCAGATCAGGGCGCCGGTGATCCCATCGCGGACATTATTGCGGCGTGCGGTGGCAAGAATGCCGGTCAACGCCAGATCATCGAAGCCGAACGGCCGCGACGCGTAGATCAGCTGTATTAGCGGCATGGGCGCAGCCCTCAATTCAATTCTGAAACCATGATGGTCAACGGCGTCTGATGGCCAAGCTAACACAGCTTTTACGGCGCCAGGGAAAGTATTGCTCAAGACCGGAGCGCCATGCGCGTGCTGGCGGTTTTGGTGGGTTGGGCTCACGAATTGAGCAGGCTGCCTGATACTTGACAAGCCGAGCGCGCGGGCTAGCACTCAGCCCACGAATGATTTGTCATACGAACACGGATTGACGGCAACGCGCCACGGATGGTGGATTGGGTTTACGACATTTCAAGCCTGTCGTTTGCGCTGCTGACGGTTGCAGCTTTCGTCACGTTCGGCGTGACGGGCCTGCTGGCAACGCGCTGGGTTCCCGGCCGCCGCTCGACGCAAGGGCTTAAGACCAATGACATCGCCGGCTTCTAATGTCCGCCGCCACCTGTTCCTGACCGGGCTCTATTAAGGTCTGATCGGGTTGCTGATTTTTCTGATTGCCGCGCTCGACAATCCCGATCGCGGCGAATTCAGCGCCGGCCGGGACGCCTTCGAGCTGGTGCTCGAGCGCATGGCAAGATGCGAGGGGGCGTACGTTATTCCGCTGCGTCGGCAGATGCCGGTGCCAGCATGCCGGCATCTTCAATTTCTTTATGGAGAGCCCATGGGGCTAGGTCGTAGCCGTTCGGCCACGTGGGCGCGCCATCTTCGAGGAAAACACCCGCGAAGAATGCAGGATCTCTCAACGGCCCGATCATAGGACCGGTGCGCTTGACATGCTGTGACATATCATAGGTGCCAGCGGTGCCATCTGAAAACTGCAGTTTCAGTTTGAACCCGTCAAGTGACCGAACTTTTGTAACCTTGATCATTCATCGGCTCCTGCGACTTTGATCAGTGGCTGATCGTTCCGTGCCCGATCCCAATTTGCCAACAGCTCGGCTTGATGCTCCAGAGCCCATTCCTTGACAATTCGCGCGGCGTTCCGGGGAAGCCGGCCCTTGATGATCTCGCCCGTTTCAATTGCAACATTGGCTACATTGCCACCATACTCAGCCGAGAAATGCGGCGGTGGATGGTCCAAGAAATACATGCGGATCGCAATGCCGTAGAAATACGCAATCGTCGGCATCGCGAGCGCAGCCCTCAGTTATCCAAGAAGCTCCGCAGCTTCCTTGACCTCGACGGATGCTTCAATTTGCGCAGCGCCTTGGCTTCGATCTGGCGAATACGTTCGCGCGTCACCGAGAACTGCTGACCGACTTCTTCGAGCGTATGGTCGGTGTTCATGCCGATCCCAAAGCGCATCCGCAGCACGCGTTCTTCACGCGGCGTCAGCGACGCCAGCACGCGCGTCGTGGTCTCGCGCAGGTTTGATTGGATCGCGGCTTCGATCGGCAGGATGGCATTGCGGTCTTCAATGAAGTCGCCGAGATGGCTGTCTTCTTCATCCCCAATCGGCGTCTCGAGCGAGATCGGCTCCTTGGCGATCTTGAGAACCTTGCGGACCTTCTCGAGCGGCATCGCGAGCTTTTCAGCCAGTTCTTCCGGCGTCGGCTCGCGGCCGATCTCATGCAGCATCTGGCGCGACGTCCGCACGATCTTGTTGATCGTCTCGATCATGTGCACGGGAATACGAATGGTTCGCGCCTGGTCGGCGATCGAGCGGGTAATGGCCTGACGGATCCACCACGTCGCGTAGGTCGAGAACTTGTAGCC
>JANMOL010000239.1:0-4371 GCA_031369245.1 Hyphomicrobium sp.
CATCTGAGACTGATCGAAAGACTGTCCCCGCCGCCGCCGCCGTAGCGTGCCGTGCAGCGCAGCTTCTCGGATTGACCGCCCGCGAATGACGCGCTGCCCGCGCCCGACCAGTTGCCCTTCAAGGCATTGAAGGCCTCTGCGGCTTGGGCCGGGGCGGGTGCCAGTATCGCTGCGTCGAGCAGGGCCGCGCTCAATGACGCCCTGAGCGGACGCAGGGACGGCAGCGGATAACCAGCGGCGGCAGCGACCGAAAACAACATGACTAACTCCATTATTCTATGCGCGTGCTTCAGGGACCGTGGCTGGTGCTTGAAGCAGAAGATTCCTGGCGATTTGCCAGTCGCTTATACCACGCGGGCAAGAGGATGGGAGGCGTCACCCGTCCCCGCAAGGCGGCGCAACTTAAATAAAATGCCGGCATGTGCGGATTGGGCGCGCCCCTGTTGCTCCCCATTGTGACCACGAAAGCGTCGCGATCACGGCGCACCGTTCAAACACCGGGTTGCGGCCGGTCTAGGACGGGGAAATGTGCGGCGCTGGCGGGAGCGACGCGGATCATCGCGAATTATGGCGCGGGACATAGCGCGGGTCATGGCGCGGGACATCGCAAGCGCCCCAAAAATGCACGATCACCGAGGGAGACGTCCAGATGAGTTCATCCATTCGCGTAGCTGCTGCCGTGGCTGTTCTGACAATATCCGGATTCATGCCGACCGAAAACATGGCTGCCCCGCCTGCCGATCCGCTTGCCCATCTGGCCGGGCGCTGGGTTGGTGACGCCGTCATGACGCCGACCTCGGGAGCGGTTTCGAATTTCAAATGCATCGTGACCTACCTGCCGCGCAAAGGTGCGCCCGGCATGCAGCAGAATTTGCGCTGTGACGACGGCGCCAACTTCAAGGTGCACGCCGCCACCGAGCTGGTGGTTGAAGGCAACAAGGTGACCGGCCGCTGGCAAGACAAGATCAACGAAATCGACGGCACGGTTGCTGGCAACGTCACGGCCACGGGCTTTGAAGTTGAGCTGGCTGGCCGCTTCTTCCAAGCCAAGATGGCGGTTGCTGGCGAAGGCTGCGATCAATCGGTCAGGGTGCTGCCGCAGAAATCGGAAGTGTTTCGCGAACTGGCCGCGACACTCAAGAAGTGCTGATCATCCGCTGTACAGGACTAGCGCTGCATCCTGCAGGCCAGCCATCCGAGTGCATAGACCACGACGGGAATACCAAAGCCGAGCAGTGCGGCACGCACAACATGGCCTGAAACGGCTGCGTCATAGGCCGTTTGGGTTGCCGCGTCTTGGGCACTGAGGTCGAGCGGGAGCGCAGGCCATGTGGCCCACGCCTGCCACGCGACCGTTGCCAGCCAGACGATGCTGGCCGCCGCCCAGATCGCCGTCAGCTTCAGGCCGTTGGTGTTTGCAGCGCTGGTCATTATCCCACCCCTTCGTTTCAATCATTGATGCTGCGCGCCCACCAACCGGCTGGCTGGTGATGACGCGTGCAAAACGCACTCGTAAACACGGCTTAACGACAGCAACGCTGCGCCGCCACAACCAATTTTGCGCTGAGGGGGCTGAAATCAGATCCCTGTCCTTCCCAACGCGCTGGCCGTCCCGAGGCGGGGCCGTCCCAATTTTTAGATCGCGTCAACACTTGAGCAAGGTTCGTGCGGTATTTCTTATTGGAGATAAGTTGCCAGTCATTTTGCGTAGCGTATATGATGACCTCACCTCTTGACCGCCAGCTCCTTGAGCGCCTGTTGGATATCCCTGAGGTCGCGCTCAGCAGTTTTTCAATTCGCGAAGGCTTGACCGGCGCCGGCGTCACGATCCTGAAGGGCCGGAGCTATTTTGGCAGTTGGCGTGTGACCGCTGGAACGCTGGTCTGGGTCCATGGCAAGGTCGGCGAAGACAATCAATACATGAAATCTGTCGATGAGGCGGTGCGCTATACGCTGCTGCTGATTTTGCGCAACCTTGAGACGACGCGGACGGCTTGCCCGCCGAGAGCTGTGGCCAGCTGACCGACCAAGCCTAGGCCTTTGTCATTCAACGGCCTCGCATGCACCCAGTATTGATCTTTTAAAGTGTGCGGGTTTCAAGACTGGGCACGCCATTATTTTCCACGAAAGCTTTGACCGCTGGCGGCAGCCTACTGCCCCGGCCGGCCGGTTTTCTTTGGCCGTCCGCGGCGGGCCTTCTTTTCAGACGGGTCTTCATACTCGCGCGTGCGGGCGGGGTTCGCGGGTTTTTCGGGCAGCGGACCTGCGCCCTTCTTGACCGGCAGCGAGGCGTGCGGGCCCATCTCATCGAGCGTCGGCTTGTGCGGACCGGCAATCTTTTCGCCGAATGCGCCAGCCTTCACGCGGCTGTCGACGTTTTGAATCCGTGCCACAGGAACCGGACGGTCGGTGCCTGGTCCCATGTCGTCGAGTGACGGCTTCTTGATGCGCGAGCCGGGCGCGGGCTGCGACGCCGTTTGGGCATACGACGGCTGCACGGGTTCATACTCGGTCTTGATGCGGGACTCCTTGTTTGGAACCCGGCGACTCTCCTTCGTCGAGCCGGCCGCCGGTTTCGCCGGCATATTGGCGGCGTTGCCTTATTTCTTTTCGCCCCTGAAGCCGCCGGTGCGGTCGTCGACGTCGCGCTGGCGCGCCATCGGATCATCGGCAATCGCCAATTCCGTTTCGCGCAGACGCTTGATTTCGTCACGCAGCCGCGCCGCCGTTTCGAACTCGAGATCGGCGGCGGCGTTTTTCATGCGCCGCTCCATGCCCTCGAGCACTTTTGCCAGATTGTGACCGACGAGCGGTGCATCACCCGTCGTCAAGCCCGCGTCGACCGTGACGTGGTCCTGCTCATAGACCGACTGCATGACGTCGTGGATGTTGCGTTTGATGCTTTCCGGCGTGATGCCGTTGGCGGTGTTGTAGGCGACCTGCTTTTCGCGCCGGCGATTGGTCTCAGCCATCGCGCGTTCCATCGAGCCTGTCACCCGATCGGCGTACAGGATGACCTTGCCGTCGACGTTGCGCGCGGCCCGGCCGATTGTTTGCACGAGCGATGTTTCGGACCGCAGGAAGCCTTCCTTGTCGGCGTCGAGGATCGCGACCAGCGCGCACTCTGGAATGTCGAGCCCTTCGCGCAACAAATTGATGCCGATCAGCACGTCAAACGCCCCGAGCCGCAGATCACGGATGATTTCAATGCGCTCGAGCGTTTCGATATCCGAATGCATGTAGCGCACGCGGACGCCGCTTTCGTGCATGTACTCCGTCAGGTCTTCGGCCATGCGCTTGGTCAGCACGGTGACGAGCGTGCGATAGCCTTTGAGCGCGACCTGGCGCACTTCATCAAGCAGATCATCGACCTGGGCTTTGGCGGGCCGGATTTCGACCGGCGGATCGATCAGCCCTGTCGGGCGAATGACTTGCTCGGCAAATGCCCCGCCGGTTTGTTCAAGTTCCCACGCCGACGGTGTGGCCGAGACGAACACCGATTGCGGGCGCATGGCGTCCCATTCCTCGAACCGCAGCGGGCGATTGTCCATGCAGGAGGGTAGGCGGAAGCCGTATTCGGCCAGCGTCGCCTTGCGCCGGTAGTCGCCGCGGAACATGCCGCCGATCTGGGGAACGGTGACGTGGCTTTCATCGGCGAAGACAAGGGCGTTGTCGGGCAGATATTCAAATAGTGTCGGCGGCGGATCGCCCGGGTTGCGGCCGGTCAGATAGCGCGAATAGTTTTCAATGCCAGCGCAGCTGCCGGTTGCTTCCATCATTTCCATGTCGAAAGTGGTGCGCTGTTCGAGGCGCTGGGCTTCGAGCAGCTTGCCAGCGTCATACAACTCGTTCAAGCGCGCTTTGAGTTCGGTTTTGATCGACTTGATGGCCTGCTGCAGCGTCGGTTTGGGCGTGACGTAGTGCGAATTGGCGTAAATCTTCACGAGCGCCAATTCGTCGGCCTTGGCGCCCGTCAGCGGATCGAATTCGACGATCGATTCGACTTCGTCGCCAAACAGCGAGAAGCGCCAGGCGCGATCTTCCAAATGGGCCGGGAACACTTCGACGGTGTCACCGCGAGCGCGAAATGAGCCACGCTGGAAATTGGCATCGTTGCGGCGGTAGTGCAGCGCGACGAGATCGGCGAGCAGCTGATCGCGCGAGAGTTTCTCGCCTTGGCGGACGGTGAAGGTCATCGCGGTATAGGTTTCGACCGAACCGATACCGTAGATGCACGAGACCGACGCGACGATGATGACGTCGTCCCGTTCGAGCAGGGAGCGGGTTGCTGAATGGCGCATCCGGTCGATCTGCTCATTCACCGAGGATTCTTTCTCGATGTAGGTATCGGTGCGCGGCACGTAGGCCTCG
>JANMOL010000345.1:0-1910 GCA_031369245.1 Hyphomicrobium sp.
CGCGACGGCTACGGATTCGCCGGCCGCAACGCTGGCAATCAGGCAGGTCGGAGCGCAAGACGCATCGAACGTCATCGACGTCGTTGCCGAGGCCTTTTTGAAGGATCCGACGTGGTCTTGGGCGTTTCCAGATCCAGCGGCCCGAAAACGCTGGTGGACGCATTGTGTGACCAACGCAGTGCGCTATCCGTGCACGCTTGCGACCGTTGGCTTCGAGACCATAGCGATTTGGATTCCGCCCGATGGCACCGAGTTTTCCCACGAAGGAGAACAGAAAATTCCACAACTGCTCAAAGACCTCGTAGGGCCTCGCGCTGTGGAAGTCGCTGAACTGCTCAACCGTTTCGAACAAGCACACCCGCGGACTGAACCCCACTACCATCTCAGCTTATTCGGCACCCGGGATCGTCACAGAGGGCGCGGCCTTGGCATGGCCCTACTCAACGAAAACCTCGCGCGAATAGACGCCGAGCGCATGCCTGCTTATCTGGAGTCCAGCAATCCAGCCAACAACCACCGCTATGAAGCGGTAGGGTTCGCGACAGTGGTTGCCTTTGAGGCCCCCGGCAATGGACCGGTGATTTCCGGAATGTGGCGCAAGGCCAACGGTCCGCCCTTGTAAATCTTGCTCACGCCGTCGGCTTAGTTTTTCCAAACGCCGCCTTGGCCTCGTCACTCGCCGCCGTCTGATGCCTCGCCTGCCAGTCGGTGTAGGGTTCGCCGTAGACAATCTCGCGGGCTTCATCTTTTGAGAGCTCCAAGCCCTTGGCTTTGGCCGCGTCCGCCATCCAGTTCGACAGACAATTCCGGCAGAAGCCTGCCAGGTTCATCATATCGATGTTCTGCACATCGCTGCGCGTCCGCAAATGCGCGGCCAGACGCCGGTAGGCCGCTGCCTCGAGTTCCAGCGTCGTCTGGGGATCAAAGGTTTTCATCGGCGTGCTCCGCTCTCAAAGCTCTGGCCGCCTCACAGCGACCTGCTGCCTGCTGCCTGCTGCAACTTAGATAGTCCTGCCCAGCCGTTCCGCAAAGCCGCCCGCTTGCCAGCCCTGCGGCCTCCTATTCCTTGACGCGCCGCACCCGATTGCGCAAACCAGCGCCACGGGCAATTCTGCAATTTCTGGCCGGGGCCAGGCCAGCGCCAGCCCAGGGCCTCCATAGGGACAGCACATGGCAGACGGGACCAACAGCGGCGCGCGCGACACGCTCAGCGCGCTCTATCAGGCCGCCTACACGACGGCGCACCCGTCCACCTGTTTGCCGCCCCACCTGCCAGCCGTGCCAGCCAATGGCCGCATCATCATCATCGGCGGCGGCAAGGGTTCAGCCGCCATGGCGGTCGCCGCCGAGCAGCATTACATCGCGAGCGGCCACGGTGACAAAATCTCAGGCCTGATCTCGACCCGTCACGGCTTCGGCCTGCCAACGCAAATCATCGAAATCTTGCAAGCCGGCCACCCCGTGCCCGATGCCAACTCGATCACGGGCGCCCAGCGTGCCATCGCACTTGCCAAGACCGCGCAACCGGGTGACCTCGTGTTGTGCCTGCTATCGGGCGGCGCCTCCGCCATCTGGTCGGCCCCCGTCACCGGCGTCAGCTTTGAAGCCAAGCAGCAGCTGACCAAGCAACTGTTGAAATCCGGCGCGCCGATCTCGGAAATGAATTGCGTCCGCAAGCATCTCTCGCAAATCAAAGGCGGCAAGCTCGCAGCCGCCGTCCACCCCGCCCGCCTGCTGACGCTGTCGATCTCGGACGTGCCGGGTGATCACCCCGACGAGATCGGCTCGGGCCCAACCGTCGCCGACCGCTCGACGCTGGCCGATGCCCGCGCCGTCCTGGCCGTCTTCGGCAGCAGCACGGTGCGCGAGCCGGATCCGGCCTGGGACGAGGCGCAGCGGCTCGGCACCGC
>JANMOL010000375.1:0-2425 GCA_031369245.1 Hyphomicrobium sp.
ACCAGCGCGAGCACGTCGTCAGGCCGCTCCGAAGATCGAATGACATCGATCGTGCGATCCTCGAACGCCCACTTTGGCACGGACGAAATCGTCTTCGGCCCGGCGAGCAGCACGTGCCCTTTGGTAATCTCGAAAAAGCGAGCGACGTCCTCGACGAATGCGCGGCCCTTGTTTCCCTCCCACGGCAAATGACCATTGAGCCCAAGCTGCCCTGACTGGCCGATGGCGCAGATGCATCTTACGACGGTGTGCGTCACGAAATCCTCTTTTCGCTTCTGATGCGCTCTTCTTACAGATCAAGATCACTCAGCCCCGCATGGTCGGCTGGCCTTGCGCCTTGCGGCCAGTGGAATTTGCGGTCGGCCTCGCTGATTGCCAAATCGTTGATCGAGGCGAAGCGCTGCGCCATCAGGCCATGCGCATCGAACGCCCAGTTCTCGTTGCCGTAGCTGCGGAACCACTGGCCGCCGGCGTCGTGCCATTCGTAGGCAAAACGCACGGCGATGCGATTGTCCGTGAAGGCCCACAGTTCCTTGATCAAGCGGTACTCCCGTTCGCGCTGCCATTTGCGCGTCAGAAAATCGACGATCTCGGCGCGGCCCACAGGGAATTCTGCGCGATTGCGCCAGCGGCTATCCTCGGTGTAGGCGAGCGCAACGGCTGCTGGATCGCGCCGGTTCCAGCCATCCTCGGCCGCGCGAACTTTTATAAGGGCAGTGTCGCGCGTGAACGGCGGCAGCGGCGGGCGCGCCGCTGAGGTCTCGGATATGGCCATTCGATATCGCCCCTTTCACTCGCGCTTTTACAGACGCTAGCTGTCGATTGCTGCGGCTTGCAAGCGCTTTGCTGCTGAAAACAGGCTTCGCGCCGATGACACCCTGGTGACAGGCGGCACGAAGTCCGCTTGTGTTGGCATTAAACCACCAGGGAGACACGCCGATGTACGACACCGCCAATCTCGGCCAGCTGCCGTATCTAAAGTCGCTGGCGCCAGCGACGATGCATGCGTTCGAGACATTCGACCGGGCGGCGATGGCGCCAGGCGCGATCCCGCGCAAGTACAAGGAGCTGATCGCGCTGGCGTCGGCGCTGACGACGCAATGTCCCTACAGCCTCGAAGTGCATCGCACGAATGCGCAGAACGCTGGCGCAACCGAAGTCGAAATCGCCGAAGCGATTTTTATTGCTGCTGCCATGCGTGCCACCGCCGCCATCGCGCATGGCACGCATCTCGTAACCGGCAAGAAGGCGCGGTGAGGATGGCGCGCTGGGTATGAGCCGCGCATCCTCGAGGCCGTCTAATGATTGTGGTCGACGCTTTCAGCCGCGCCAACCGGTTCGATTGCGAACTCAACGTCGATGGTGCCAGCCTTTTCAAAGGTCAAGGAGCCTTTGATTTTCGGGCCTTCGACGATCTGTTTCTTCAAGCCGGTGAACATCAGATGATTGCCACTCGGTTTGAGCTCAACGACTGCGCCAGGCGCGATTTCGATGCCGTCTTTGAGTTGCCGCATCTTCATGATGTCGCCGTCCATTTTCATTTCGTGAATTTCGAGCGCGCCGGCGCTGTCGAATGATCCGCTGGTCAAGCGGTCAGCGGTTTTGCCGGTGTTCGTGATTTTGACGTAACCGACGCCGATGGCCGCGCCTTCAGCGGTAGCGCGCGCCCACGGATGGCCGACGGTGATGTCGCCTTTGGTGAAGCTGTGGGCCAGGGCCGGGACGGGTGCGACGATCAAGAGAGCGCCGAGGATGCGGGCTGAAATCGACATGATGGTTTCCTCAAGGGTTCGAAGGCTTTTGGGGCAGCTTTGGTATATGGGGCCGCCCGGTGACATGCGCCACCGGGCACATGTTGTCAGAATTGCATGGCGATGCCGGTCGTCAGCCGCCAGTCCGGCTCGGATTGTGTGCCATAAAGATTGACTGCAACCGGTATGCCGACGGAAGCAAATGCGCTCCAGTTGTCGAGCGTGAGCCGCGCGCCGGGCGAAAGATAGAGCCCATTGCCGCCGGAGTTCGCGTCGGTTTTGCCAGCGATTTCCTGCCTGTCGTGCCACTCGCCGTTGAGTTCGAGAATGGCATCGAGCTGCGGGCCGGACGGCGCGCGGTTCTCGCCATGACTGTGGGGCGGGCTTGCCGCATCGTGGTGGTGTGCCCCTGCGTTCATGCGGGCTGCGGCGGCGTCGCTGCCCGTCAAGCGGTAGGACAACGCGGCGTTATATTGCAAGCGGTCGCCGAGATCGGTGTTCTGCGTGCCTTCGCTGACAGCGACGTAGAGTATGTTGGCATCGAACGCCAAGCGGCCCAGGCGCTGGGTCACTGCAAGACCGATCAGGCCATCCCATGACCCTGTGCCGGGCTGAAATTCAGCTTCGAACCGTTCGCCTTCGCGCGTGGTGCTGGAGGTTTTTCCGGTTGGGGC
>JANMOL010000416.1:0-1944 GCA_031369245.1 Hyphomicrobium sp.
GAAAAGCCGCGCCGTGGCGTGGCTACGGAAGCTCTCGAGGCCGGTGCTGAGGGGGCGACAGGCGGGGGCGGTCATGCGGCTGCTGTAGCATCTTCGCGCGTCGCGTGCCGCCACGGAAAAAGCCAGAGAATCAGGCAGCAACCATTATAAGGTCCCAATAGCGGGCTAGGTCCGGGCCCATTGCGATGTCCGCCGTGCGTTGGTTGCCCCGAAAACCCTGCTTGGCCGAATTGACTACTGGAGACCATGCCGTGCGACTTGGCACACCTCGAGGCATCATTCGTTCAGCGCTGAGCGCCGCGCCGGTGGCGCTTGCCATCGTGTGGCTCGGCTGCGCACTGCTCGCTGGCTCAGGCGCACGCGCAGGATTGGCCGCCGCGGTTTCGACGGTTGATTTTCTGGCGTCGTTGTCATCCTCCGAGGTTGGCGATTTCCAGGCCTGGCGCGCGGCCCGGCGCGAGCACGAGCAGCGGCTCGATGCCTACTGGGCTCAGGTCGATGCCAAACGCCAGGCGCGCAAACCAAAACGCGCGGCCAAGCTGCCGTTCACAACCGGCGACTACGTCATGAGTTTTCCGCCGGCCTACAAAGGCCCAAAGCTCGAGCCCGCGCTTGCCAAGAAGTACGAGAAGTTTCTCGACGATCAGGCCAAGGCACAGCCGGCGCCGCCGAAGGAGCACTCGACGGTCGCCGATTATCTGGCCGCTGCCAAGCGCGTTTACAACTTCACGCCCGAGTTAGTGACCGAGAAAGAATTCAAGCGCCGCTACGCCGAGGAGGCCTTGGCGCTCGGCCTGACCAAAGATCAGGTGGTGCGGGTCTACGCGCTCGAGACTGGCGGCATCGGCACGTACGATATGCAGTCGGGTATCCACCCGATCAAGAAAACCGGCCGGGCGATTTCCAGCGCCATTGGGTATGCCCAGCTGCTCGACGCCAATTCGGTTGATGAACTGGCGCAGCACGGCGCCTTGTATACCGATCGTTTGGCCGAAAAGCTGCGCAGCCCGAACTTATCGGCGGCGCGGCGCGCCAGCCTCAAAGCCAAGCACGCCTCGCTGAAGCATATGGTTGTCAACGTCAAGCGCGTGCCGAAAAACTGGGAAGCCTATCAGGTCTACGCCAAGACGCTCGAGGGCATGGGCATGCATGCGCTCAACCTCGACGGCGATATCGGGCCGATGCTGCAAGCCAATAAACTCAAAGGGCTGAAGGACACAGCCGAGAAATTCAACCGGCCAACGCTCGCGGGCCATGAGATGGAAGCGATGAATTTGGCCGGGCCGGTGACCGGTCTTGAAATGATGCAGCCTGCTGGTCAAAAAGCACCGGTGACGAATTTCTTTGCGCGCCGGGCCTACTACGTCAATAAAATGGTCGTTGGCCTGACGGGCGAGCAGCTGCTGGCGGAACTCGACCGGCGCATGGACAGCGACATCAAATCAGCCGGCTCGCTCGAATTTGCCGCAGCCTTTGACAGTGTTGAACAAGCGCGAACCGCGGGCCGGTAGGCAGCGGTGCCAGGAGATAGTTGCGGTTATTTTTTCCGGTATGCTTGGGTTCTCCGCGCGCAGATCTAGCTTCTAAGCGCTTGCTGACTGCTGGTTTTTGAAGGATTTCGGTATGGACTACGTTGACGGTTTCGTTCTGGCGGTTCCAAAAAAGAATCTGGCCGCCTACAAGCGCATGGCTCTAAAGGCTGGAAAAATCTGGAAGGAGTATGGCGCGCTCAATTATCGCGAGTGCGTCGCCGAAGATGTCAAAAAGGGCAAGCTAACGTCGTTTCCGCAGAGCGTAAAATTAAAGCCCGGCGAGATCGTCGTGTTTTCGTGGATCACCTACAAATCACGCGCCCATCGCGATGCCGTGCTGAAGAAAGTCATGGCCGACAAGCGTCTCGCGGGCATGATGGATGCGAAAGACATGCCGTTTGATGTCACGCGC
>JANMOL010000432.1:0-2308 GCA_031369245.1 Hyphomicrobium sp.
CGCAGGGGACAAATGGATACCGGCACCTACTTTCGTCAGTGCAAAGTTACTTCCATTCAACCTTGAGAACTTCAAAGCTGCGTGAACCCTTGGGCGTCGTCACTTCGACGGTTTCGCCTTTGCTCTTGCCTATCAGCGCGCGGGCAATCGGTGACGAGATCGAAATCTTGCCATCGCGCAGGTTGGCTTCGTTGTCGCCGACGATGGTATATTTCACCTTGTCGCCGCTATCGTCGTCCGAGAGCGAAACGGTGGCGCCGAACTTAATGGTGTCGCCGGACAGTTTCGAGGTGTCGATGACATCGGCGCGCGAAAGTTTGTCTTCCAATTCAGCGACCCGGGCTTCGTTCAAACCCTGCTGTTCCTTGGCGGCGTGATACTCGGCATTTTCCGACAGGTCGCCGTGCGCGCGGGCTTCCGAAATGGCCGCGATGATGCGCGGGCGCTCTTCGGCTTTCAAACGCTGCAACTCGACCTCGAGGCTCTTGTGGCCTGCAATGGTCATGGGCACCCGTTCCATCGTCATCTCCAGCGTCGCCTTCAAATTGCGGTCCAGAAGCCCGGCTCACTCAACGCACGACGGCATCTGGAAATGTTGAACGAGGACCAATCACGCCGGCGCTTGCGCGGCGGCACGAGCTTGCCGCCCTTTGCCGCGCTGCGCCTGCCAAACCCGTCAGTCCGGCCCTTAGCGGTGCAAGAAAGCCTGCAAAGGCGCCACCTGCAGAGTATCAGATTTCAGCGCCTTGATGGCCCGCGTGACCGCCACTGCCCCCGCCAAGGTTGTATAATACGGGATATGGTGAAGCAAGGCCGAGCGCCGGATGTCCTTGCTGTCGGCGAGCGCCTGTGAGCCTTCAGTTGTATTAAAAACAAGGGCGATATCGCCGTTTTTGATCGCATCGACGACGTGCGGGCGGCCCTCAAGAACCTTGTTGATGGCGTCGCACGCAATGCCGTTGGCCTCAAGATGACGCCTCGTTCCGCGTGTCGCAATGACCTTGAAGCCCATGCCAGCCAATTCCTTGACCGGCGCGACGATGCGGGATTTGTCGCCGTCCTTGACCGAGACGAACACGGTTCCGGCGGCTGGCAATTTCTGCCCAGCACCCATCTGGCTCTTGCCAAATGCCATGGCGAAGTCGCGGTCGATGCCCATGACTTCGCCGGTCGAGCGCATCTCGGGGCCAAGGATCGGATCGACGCCGAGGAAACGGGCGAACGGGAACACGGCCTCTTTGACCGCGATATGATCAAACACCGGCGTCTTGAGCTTGAATGATGCGAGCGGCGTGCCAGCCATCACTTGCGAGGCGATGGCGGCAATCGGCAGACCGATGACTTTGGCGACGAACGGCACGGTGCGTGAAGCGCGCGGGTTCACTTCCAGAATGTAAACGTGGCCGTCCTTGATCGCGAACTGGATATTCATCAGGCCGACGACCTTCAGCGCGAGCGCGAGTTCGCGGGCTTGCCGCTCGAGTTCTTTGATGATCTCGGGCGAGAGGGAGTACGGCGGCAGCGAGCAGGCGCTATCGCCGGAGTGGATCCCGGCTACTTCGA
Organism: Hyphomicrobium sp.; assembly: GCA_031369245.1. Taxonomy (GTDB): domain Bacteria; phylum Pseudomonadota; class Alphaproteobacteria; order Rhizobiales; family Hyphomicrobiaceae; genus Hyphomicrobium_B. The sequence goes on from JANMOL010000432.1 coordinate 1,564, forward strand.
TATGTTCCATGATGCCGGCAACGATGGTATCCTTGCCGTCCGACAGGCAAGCAACATCGACTGCGACGGCGTCCGTCAGATAGCTATCGATCAGCAGCGGACGCTTGGCTGAGACCACGAGTTCAGAGGGGCTGTCGAGGGTTGCCGACAGGCGCTTGATGTAGCGATCGAGTTCTGCGCCATCATGGACGATTTCCATCGCCCGCCCGCCGAGCACGTAAGACGGACGGATGACAACGGGATAGCCGATCCTATCGGCGACGGCACGGGCTTCGGCTGGCGCTTTGGCGATGCCGCTGCTCGGCTGCAAAAGCTTGAGCTGATCGATCAGCACCTTGAACCGGTCGCGGTCTTCGGCCAGATCGATGGCGTCCGGCGAGGTCCCAAGGATCGGAACGCCGGCTTCCTCCAGCGCGCTGGCGAGCTTCAGCGGCGTCTGGCCGCCAAACTGCACGATCACGCCCTTGACGCGGCCATTGGCATTTTCCGTGCGGATGATTTCCAGCACGTCTTCGGCCGTCAACGGTTCGAAATACAGCCGGTCCGAGGTGTCGTAGTCGGTCGACACGGTCTCGGGGTTGCAGTTGACCATGATGGTCTCGTAGCCGGCAGCCGTCAGCGAGAAACAGGCATGGCAGCAGCAATAGTCGAACTCGATGCCTTGGCCGATGCGGTTGGGGCCGCCGCCCAGGATGACGACCTTCTTTCTGTCCGTTGGGCGCGCCTCGTTGGCGGCGATGCCTGA
>JANMOL010000437.1:0-2130 GCA_031369245.1 Hyphomicrobium sp.
GCTGCCGTACTTCTGCTGCATGTCGGCAAAACGCTTGAGCGCATCGAGGCGGCTCGACGTGGAGCGCGGCACGGATGCCAGCACGGCGACAAAGCCGTTTGATCCGCTGCCGGTGGTGGCCACCGAATTCGATCCGGTTGCGGGGGCTGCCGCTGCCGCCGCCGGTGTCGCCGCCGCAGCAGGCACCGCCGCCGCGATTTTCTTGACGACTGCCTTTTTGACGGGCGCTGCAACAGCGGCCGCCGCGGGATCAACGCTGCCGGTCACATCCGGCACCGCGCGGGCGGGCGCTTCAGCAACGGCCGCTTTGGCAATCGTGACCGGCTTTTGCGGTGCGGCGGGCGGCGCGACGACGAGCTTTTGCGCGGCCTTGGTTGCGGCTTGGACGGCCGCATCGGAGGCAGCAGCTCCCGTTGCGACGACAGCAGCCGCAGTGGTCTGCGCTTTTTGTCCGCCGAAGGCATCGACGACCGTCATGCCCGGAACAGAAACAGGGGCGCCCGATGCTGTAGCCGGTGCAACGGCTGCAACGTCAACTGGTGCGGCAGGTGCCGCGGCTGGCGCTTGAATACTGCCGTCGCGGCCGACAACCAATGTTGAAACTTTGCGGCTGCCGTTAGCATCGAGTTCGCCAGCCGCCGCAGCGCTGGCTGAACCAGCCGTTGCCGATGCGCCCTCACCCAGACGGCCCATGATCTTGCTATCGGTGTGCGCGAATTGTTTACCGCCCGCGTCAGCAGGCTTTGTCTTCGACGGTTCGCTCGCACTTTTAATAACCGGCGGCTCGCCCGGCGATGATCCACCGACCAGATTTTTATAACTGTAGGCCATCCCGCCACCGACCAGAATTGCGCCTGCCAGCGCGGCGGCGATCATCAATGGGCGGCGGCCGCGCCGCGGCACGTCTTCCTCTTCCTCGTAGTCCTGGCTTTCGTCGTCGGCATAGCCCTGATCGAGTTCGCCGCCCGACGCCTGAGCAAAACCGAGGTCGGATGTGCCCGGCTGATGAGCATGGCCAGCCGCATAGCCATTTTGCTCGCCGCCTGCGTGGCCCCAGTCGGACAACGACGGCTCCATGCCTTGAGGCTCGCGCTCGGTGGTGCGGTAGCCAGCACTGGCCTGCGCGGCGGCCGCTTGTGCTTGCGACATGTATGAGCCGGCGTCGAAGCCGCGCGGATCGGCCTGCTGCGGCGACCACTGCGGCGCTGCCTGGCGCGGCGGCGCTGCTGCATATGGCTGTGCCGCCTGTGGCTGATAAGCCGGCGGCGCGTGCTGCGGCACGGCTTGGTGAGCGACCGGTGTTGCGCCGTACGCTTCAAACTGTGGCGCGTAGGGATCGTGCTGCGCGGGATGGCCGCCGTAGCCTTGCGCGCCGTAGCCCTGCCCGCCATAGCCCTGGGCCTGCGGCTGCTGTTGCGCGCGATAGTCTTGCGGCTGACCGTAAGCCGGCGCTGGTTGACCGTAAGCGGCGGCCGCAGCCTGAGCTTGCTGTGTCCAATGTGGCGGTGCGCCTGCTGGCTGCTGGCCCTGTGGTTGATGTGCTGGCCAAGCGGCCTGCTGTTGCGCGGCCTGCTGTTGTGCGGCCTGCTGTTGCGCGTGATCTTGTGTGCCAACGTGCGGACCGGGGCGCGCGGCCGGACGGCCACCTGACTGCCCCTGGAAACCCTTCAGCAACGACATTTTGCCCATCCCTCGAACTTGACGCTGCGCGCGCGATCATCTGAACTTTAGAATCACCAGTCTAGCGCATCGTGTCGGGAGCCTCGACGCCGAGGACTTTAAGTCCCGAGGTTATCACCGTCTTTGTCGCAGCGATCAGCGCTAACCGCGCGGATGTCGCAACCCCGTCATTTGATTGAATAAATCTCAAATGTGGCGAATCATTGCCTCGGCTCCACTGGCCGTGCAACGCACTCGCAAGTTCGTAAAGATAAAACGCTAACCGGTGCGGCTCGTGGGCAATTGCTGCCCCTTCGACAAGCCGCGGGAAGGCCGCGATTTTCTTGATCAGCTCGATCTCGCCGGGGTCGGAAAGGCCTGACAAATCAGCATTTTTGAGCGCTTCGGCCGATAAATCGAGGCCCGGCATTTGCTCAGACGCGTTGCGGAATATACTGGCTGCGCGGGCAT